>CAZWXC010000295.1:0-4285 GCA_964637935.1 uncultured Flavobacteriales bacterium
CAACGGCTTTAATGTGGACACGAATACATTTAGTGTAGATGGAAGTAACAATCGAGTTGGTATCGGACTTACAGCGCCAATGTCACCGCTACAAGTGCGGGCGAGCGAAACAGGAAACGACTTCCTTTCAAATGGTCTTTTGGTACAAAATGAATCTTCTAATGCTGGTCAAAAAGCATACGTGGTCGCAAGAACAAATCACCAAGGTTCCGCTCCTATTTTCTCATTAGACATCAATAATGTAGGTGGTTATTCAATGGGAATGAATGGTGCAGATACTTCGTTAAGGTTTACAGCAGATCCAGATTTTTCAAGCACTTCCTTAATGACCATGAAAAATAATGGGCGAATCGGAATAGGAACAAATACGCCTCAATCGCTTTTCGATGTTGATGGAACGGCAAGCATCCAAGATTCTCTTGGTGTTGGGGGTACTGCAGAATATGGCGCCCTTGATGTTTATGGTTTTGGAACAGCAACCTATACTTTTGGTTCGAATGAAGGCAAAGCCTTTGGACTTATTGCCGAATCTGAAAACACTGGTGTTGATACTTCTTTTGCCATCTATTCTAATCCGATTAATAATGGATCGGACGAATATTCCTTCTTTGGAAATCATGGTACCATGTTTAACAGAGGAAAAGTAGGTATTGGAACTTCAAACCCCACAGCCCAATTAAGCATCGAAACAAGTATGCAGTATGGTCTTGACTTAAGTATGACTGGCTCAAATAGCGGTGACAACTTCGGTTTCTCTTTGCTGAACTCACAAAATTCTACACAGAATAATATCGGTTTTTACAGCCAAGTGTCCGGTGCAGCAACTACTAACAAGGGCTTTGAAGCTATTGTTAATGGTGGATCAACCAATATAGGTTTAAACGCTGATGCAATTGATGCCGATGCTTCTGAAAATTTTGGCGTCAGAGCTTTGGTAGATAGTTCAACAGCAAATTATGCTCTAGCTGGTTATGCAGGTTCACAAACATCAGGTGCAGCATATGCAGTGTATGGAAATGCTACAGGTAATGGAGATAACTACGCGGGTTACTTTGATAATGGTGCAGTTTACATCGGTGATAGTTTGATCATGCCACAAGGCGCTCAGAACGGCTATGTGCTTCAAACCGATGCTAGCGGTTTGGCTTCTTGGGTTGATCCATCTTCATTATCAGTAAACGTAGCGCAGCCTTGGGATACTACAGGAAACTATGTTTATAATCAAAATGATAGTATCGGAATAGGAACCAACGGACCAATCAGCAGATTAACACTTTATACCTCTGACACCTTAGGTCAATACACAGAAATCACTACGGGCGCAGCTACAAATTTGAGTATTGCTGGTGCATATAAAAATACTGATAGCGGCTTATCATTATCTAAATACGGTCTATTTACCGAAAGTACGGGAGCCAATGGCAACACGAATGTTGGAATCATTGGGCGAGCCCAAAATGCTGATGTAAACAATATTGCTGTGCATGGTAATGCAGTGAGCAACGGTGCGAACAATGCTTATGCTATTTATGGAAATGCTACTGGCGCTGGTTCAAACTACGCAGGTTATTTCGACAATGGAAACGTATACATCGCTAATAAACTTGGAATAGGTACTACAACTCCATTTTATGACTTGACCGTAAATGGTCAATTAGGAGCCACTGAAGGTTATTTCACAGATCTAGAATCAAGTGACTTCACTTCTACAGCAATGGCGTCATTCAATGATGCGTATGCTGATTCTTTAAGTGCAGACAAATTGACGTTAGCAGGATATGATATTCCAAATCCAGGACTTTACCCTGCAAACACATATCTAAAATCTGATGGAAGCGCCCTCGCATGGGATACTATTCCAACTGTATCAAATACACTAGCCGAAATTCTTGAGACAGGGAATGATGCAAATAATGATACAATAATGAATCTCGGATTGCTAGACATTCAGCCTTCAGAACTTGGGATTAATGTTGATTTGGATGGCACCGGAGGTGCAAATGGTGTAACAGGAATCTATGTAAATAGCAATGCCGTTACTGGCACAACACCTTACAACTATGGCATCAATGCCATTGTATACGATGCTGATACAAACATTGGTGGTCGTTTCATCGCCAATAGCGGAAACTCTAGAAATGTTGGTGTTTATGGTGCGGCTTCTGGTGGAGTTCAAAACTATGCGGGCTACTTTGAAGATGGAAATGTGTATGTTCAAAATTATGTAGGTATTGGAACTGAAGCACCAAATGCTCCACTACATGTAATTGGTCCGGCAATCGTTGAGAATTCTACTTCTGACGTTGGGGTTAATAAAGCTATCGATGCTTCTATTTTCAACACTTCCGCTAATGGTGAAAACATTGGGCTAGCCATAAACATAAACGGAGACGCAGGTGTAAATAATGGTTTGAGAATCAATGTAGAAGGTGGCACTGAAAACAATGCTGCTCTTTTCGAAAGTGGTAATGTGATTGTCAAAGACACATTAAAAATCGATACTGCTGTTATCTTTCAACCTACAACAGCTCAAGAAGGATATTATTTAAGAACTACTGCCAGTGGTTTAGTATATGCAGACACATTAACATTGAGCACCTGCCCCGCTGGTTACACTCAAGTAAATAGTAAATATTGCATTCAAACTTTACCTCAAACTGCAACAGATTGGTTTGGCGCAGCAAGCATTTGCGCAGGTGACGAAGCCAAACTGCCAAGTTGGAGCGAATGGTATGTTGGCGTGCAAGCCGCTGGTGTAACAGGTCCATCTCTCGGAAACTGGGAATGGCTAGATCAACTAAGTCAAAACAATGCTTCTATTGTAGGAGGCGGTACAGGAACTGTGATAAAAACCCGTGGAGCAGATGCACCAGAAAATTCAAATGCCTTTAGATGTGTCTACTATTTAAATAATTAAAGATCACCTCACCCTCACCCCAAAATACAGAATCATGCCAATTGCAATCAATATATCACCAGAAGACTGGAAGCTTAAAATGTATTTTAAAAGCTCCATTATTTTGGTTTTATTAGTTTGCTCGATAGAGCTTAAAGCCCAACAAATGAGCATTAATACGGATGGCTCTCTCCCCGACTCTAGCGCTATGCTCGACATAAAGAGTACTACACAAGGTTTTTTAATGCCCAGGATGACGGCTGTTCAAAAAGCTGCAATAGTTAATCCTGCAGATGGCCTGATGATTTACCAAACGGATGGGAACGAAGGGCTTTATGTCTTTGACCAAAGCGCTACATCTTGGAATCAAGTTTTAGACAGTGCTGCAGTAGCTACTCTCATAATATCCCTTGGAAACGATGATCTTGGCGACCACACAGCCACACAAAATATTGACCTTGCTGGAAACTATCTTAGCAATGATGGTGGAAATGAAGGGATCACAATTGATAATAATGGTAACGCTACAATCAGTGGTACTTCCATGGGACAAGTTCTTTCGCTTAATGGTTTTGTAAGAACCAATGGCCTAGGTTCTGGGTTAGAATTGACCAATGATCAAATAAGTATAACTGGTAATAATGGAAATACTGGGGATATGATTTTTGAAACTGGTGCTACAAATCGAATGCGACTTACCAGCAACGGATTTCTTGGAATCGGAAACACCAATCCCACACAAACATTAGATGTTACTGGAACAGCTGAAATAGATTCATTGCGGATCAACAATAGCTTCGCTTTCCCAACTTTAGACGGCACCAATGGCCAAGTCCTTCAAACCAACGGTAGCGGCAATGTTACTTGGGAAACACCAACCACAGCACTTGCTGGCGGCTCAGCAAGCAAACTTGCGCGTTGGACCAATACCTCTACCTTAGACACTTCGCTTATCACAGATAATGGCCTTACAGTTGGCGTAAATACTGCACCAGCTGCTACTGACCTTTTTCGATCTACCACCAATGATGCGGCAAAATTTCGTGCTTTGAGTGGTATTCACTCCTTAAGCAGTTCAGATATTACTTACGGTGTTTATGGCAGCTCATCGTCTTCAGACAATAACAATGCTGCAGGCGTATATGGCACAGCCAGCAATGGCGCTGTTGCTGTTTACGGACAAAGTAATTCTTCGCTTAGTGGAACGGTAGCTGTAAAAGGCTGGAACTCGGCCAGTGGAAGCAATCAAAACTTTGGTGTAAAAGGCCAAACGTCAAGTACACACCCAAGCTCGGCTGGTATATATGGTTTTGGGTTTCATGGTGGAAATGCTATTCTAGCAGAGTCAAATGCCAGAGTGATCGAAGCAGAATCTTTCGGTACGCGAAC
>CAZWXC010000296.1:0-4279 GCA_964637935.1 uncultured Flavobacteriales bacterium
TATTTACTTCCGCGCCCGGACAAAATTCATTGCTGATCTCGATGGTTTGATCTTCAATAATGATTGGGTTGTTTTTTACATCCACTTGAAATGTGCTAATATCCGTTGTATTCAAGTCGGGATGTGAAATAGTGATTGAGTAGGTTGTGCTCACTAAAGGTTTTACTTGAATAATGCTATCAACCTCTCCGGTACTCCATAGATATTGAAGTCCTGGAATCCAGTTTTCTACCGTTACACCGATAGTTTCAGGATTTGAAAGACAGTTTATTTCACTTTGAGGATTTATTTTAATGCCTCTAAACGATGGCTCTTCTTGTGAAATTGCCTCTAAATGCAGAAGACAAATGCCGATTGTCGTGATGAGAAGATGTAAGATTGCCTTCATAAGTAGTTAAATTACTAAAACTTACAAGTTTAACGAATTCTTAGCGTATTCATAGAATTTATTCTTGCCTTTATCGATGGTTTGTAGCTGTTTGTGTTAGTTCAAAAAGCTAACGAACAAGGTTATATTTGTTCTCTACTTAAAAACGAAGAACAATTTAAAGGTTGCTTATGCTAGATAGAGCCCAAATTCTTGATTATATCGAGAATAACAAAGAAAGATTTATCCAAGAACTTATTGAATTATTGAAAATTCCATCAGTTAGTGCTGATCCAGCCTATAAAAGTGATGTGAAAGCTTGCGCAGCAGTTGTTAAGCAAAGCTTGATTGACGCTGGTGCTGATTTAGTGGAAATATGCGAAACAGCAGGTCACCCGATCGTTTATGGTGAAAAAATCATCGATGCTAGTTTGCCAACAGTGCTCGTTTACGGTCACTATGATGTGCAACCAGCAGATCCTGTTGAGTTGTGGCATTCACCTCCATTTGATCCAGTAATTAAGGATGGTAAAATTTATGCTCGTGGTGCTGCGGATGACAAAGGACAAGTGTTTATGCATGTGAAAGCTTTTGAAATCATGATGAAAAACAACGCTTTGCCGTGCAATGTGAAGTTTATGATTGAAGGTGAAGAGGAAGTTGGTTCGGTAAATCTTGGCCTATTTGTGAAAGCCAATAAAGAGAAATTGGCTGCAGATGTGATTGTGATTTCAGATACTTCTTTGATTGCTAATGATGTTCCATCTATCACAGTTGGTTTGCGCGGTTTAAGCTATGTAGAAGTGGAGGTAGTTGGTCCAAATAAAGACCTGCACTCTGGAGTTTATGGTGGCGCAGTTGACAATCCAATAAATGTGCTTTGCGATATGATATCGAATATGAAAGACGCTGACGGACACATTACCATCGAAGGCTTTTATGATGATGTGGAAGTGGTGAGCGATGCTGATCGCGCGGAATTAGCAAAAGCTCCGTTTAATGAAGACGCGTTTAAAAAAGGTCTTGGAATAAAAGCTACTCGTTCTGAAAAAGGTTATTCTGCTCCAGAAGGATCGAGCATCAGGCCAACACTTGATGTAAATGGAATTTGGGGCGGATATATTGGCGAAGGCGCTAAAACAGTTTTACCTTCAAAAGCTCAAGCTAAAATCTCTATGAGATTGGTTCCTTATCAAGATCCAGCAAAGATTACACAATTGTTTCAAGAGCATTTTGAGCGAATTGCTCCACCTTCAGTTACGGTAAAAGTTACACCACATCATGGCGGTGATCCGTTGGTGATTCCAACCGATTTTCCTGGTTACAGAGCCGCTTCAAAAGCAATGGAAGAATCATTTGGTAAAACGCCAATACCTGTAAGAGGTGGTGGTAGCATTCCAATTGTTGCTCTTTTTGAAAAAGAACTTGGTTTGAAATCTATTTTGATGGGCTTTGGTTTGAATTCAGATGATATTCACTCACCAAATGAGCATTATGGTGTCTTCAATTACCTGAAAGGAATAGAGACTATTCCTTTGTTTTTTAATCATTTCGCGAAAGCGAGCAGATAAAAAGCTATCGCAAAAGTGTGAAACTGCCTCGATAAGAGGCGGTTTCGCCAAGCGCGTCTTTAGTGTCTAAAATGTAGAAGTAAACTCCATTAGCCGCTTCCGTAATCAATGATTCCCCATCCCAGCATTGCTTGCCGTTTTCAGACAGAAATACTTGATATCCCCATCTGTCATAAATGGAAAATGTAAAGTCTATCACATTTTCTAGCTGAACACAATACTCATCGTTTATACCATCGCCATTTGGTGTGAACACATTTGGAACTTTTACTTTTCCTGGGCAAGAGTCTGAGAAAGAAATTTCGTCAGAAAAGTAGCAGCCATTAGTATCTATAATATCCACCCTGTATGTTCCTGGTGCGTTAAGCAAAACGCTTGTTGAATCAGTTCCTTCACTCCAAACAGCGCTAAACACATTGATATTTTCAATCGTAACGAGTTTGCTCTCGCCAGGACAAATAATCAAGTTGTTAGGAGGCTCTATACCAATTGGATCTGCGGTTTTTATGGAAATAGATGCTTCGACAGACTCGCATCGGTTGGTGGCAGTTACCGTATAATCACCTGCTACGGCATTCAATATTGGTTCGGTTTCATTCGTATTCCAGCTGTAGCTGAATGGAAAGTCTTGCAATGTATCTCCAATGCTTACGAGCGTAGTTTCGTTACACACAGTGGTGTCTTTTCCTATTTGCAGTGAGTAGTTTGTGTCCCAATCTAAGACACGGAATGAGTCAGTTAGCGCACCACAAACATTGTTTCCGATTACAGTGAAAAGTCCAGATTCCGTTAGCTGAGTTGTGTCTCCAATAACACCATTGCTCCAAGCAGTAAGCGTGCTGTTAACTATTCCGCTGACTGCGAGCGTGTCGTTGTCACCACAAAAAACATATCGCTCAAGAAGATTCGAGATTACGGGTTCTTGAATTGTTAAGTTCATAGTATCAGAAACAGTAGCACAGGCGTTTGAAACCGTAACACTGTAGTTTCCTGAGTTTTGAAAAGTTCTGATGGAACCATTAAATCCATCATTCCAATTATATGAAGCGCCTAAAAAGGTAACATCAAACGTTAGTGGAATGGTATCACAACTTATGGTGTCGCTAGGAAAGTTCAAGACAGGTTGTGCTGCTTGGTTGATGGTTACTAAAATAGTGTCAGTAGTTGTGCCACATGCGTTGCTAGCTTCAAGCCAATAGGTTCCGCTTGAATTAATGGTAAAAGTGGTGTCGTTTGATCCATCTTGCCATGTATAAAATGCATTCTGTAGATCAGGGTCAATTTCAAAACTAACGCCTAAGCATACGGCTGTGTCTGCGCCAAGTTCAAATTGCGGCACATCTGCTACTTCAGTTACAAAAACAGAATCTCGCCACAAGCAGCTTTGGTAACTTACATCTACCCAATACCAACCTTCTTGGTTGGTGCTTATGGTGCTGTTTGTTGAGCCATTGCTCCAATTGAGGCAAGCGTTGTACCAGCTACCGTCTAGCGTTACTGATTGTCCTTGGCAAACGGTAGTGTCATTTCCCAAAAGGTTTAAATCTCTATCCCAAACAAAGACATCTCGAGTGAAAGTTTCGGTGTTTGTCCCGCTGAAAACTTGCAGTGTTACCGTAAACGTATCGTTTGCATTTGAGAAAATGTGTGATGCGAAAATGCTGCTACTAGTGTTTTGCCCACTTAATGGATCTCCAAAATTCCAGTGCGCGGAATCTATTCCCAAAGTGTCTTCAGGTCTAAATAAGGTTGCTATTCCATCGCAATTTGTTCCAAATTCAAAGTGAATTCCATCGCTTAAATAGCTACTCGCAAAGTTGGTCAGTCCACCAAAGGTGGTCATGTCATTGGCAACCACTTGCCCGTTTTTCTGAAAGCTGTTCGATGCTCCTAGCAGATGTGGATTGTTAATCACACCTAAAGAGTCTATGGGAACTCCGCCTTCATAAAAATTAACATAGATCTTTTTATCAATACCGAGCTGAAGATCTTTGTATGCCTTGAAAGGATCATTATGGCTGAATAAATATTCACTTGCTAAGAGACATTCTTCTGATACATGATCCAAATCAAAACAATGAATGTTTGATGCACTTGTGAAGTTGGTAAAATCTTCTCCGAAATAAAGTTTTTTGCTGTCAGCACTGAACTCAACCCCATGAATAAACTGAGTGCTAGCATTTGAAAGGGTGATCGGATTACTGACAATTCCGGTTGCGTTATCAAAATCAAAAAGCTGAACGGTGCCCGAATTGAAGTTGGCTGTGACAAGTTTGGTTCCATCAGGCGAAATTTTCATATTTCCCTTCATTTCGCCAATAGCCGTGGCAAAAGTGTGTAG
>CAZWXC010000297.1:0-4269 GCA_964637935.1 uncultured Flavobacteriales bacterium
TTGGATATTAAGAAAAATATATCTTTGCGCTCCCTTTTACGGGATGTTCTTTAAATCTTGCGGATGTGGCGAAATTGGTAGACGCGCTAGACTTAGGATCTAGTGCCGCGAGGCGTGGGGGTTCGAGTCCCTCCATCCGCACTTTAAACGAGTGCTAGACTTTGAGAAATCTCAGTTTTCATCTCAAAATCTTATTAAACAACAAACTAAAAGACCGCTTCTAAACGGTCTTTTTTTATATGTGTTAATTGCTAGAAATATCATGAACGTTACGCAAGAAAACATCAACGAACTCAACGCAAAAATTTCAATCGAAATTACTCCAGCAGATTACTTAGAAAATGTAAAGTCTGTGCTGGAAACACACCGTAAAAAAATGAACCTTCCTGGTTTTCGTGTCGGAAAAGTACCATTTGGTGTAGCAAAGAAAATGTACGGTAAGTCAGTGTTGGCCGAAGAGCTTAATACAGTGCTTTCGCAAAACCTGAACAACCATATTAGAGATAACAAGCTAAACCTACTCGGTCAGCCTCTTCCACAAGACATGGAAGATCTTGAGCTAGATTTTGACAAGACTTTCGTTTTTAACTACGATTTAGGCTTGGCTCCTGAGTTTGAAATTGCCCTTACCAACAAAGAAAAATTTAGTAAGTACAAAATTGTGGTTGACGAAGAGTTGATCAATAAGTACGTACGCGATTTTCAGAGACGTTACGGTAAAAGCGAAGAAAAAGAAGAAGTGACCGAAAAAGACATGATTTATGGAGTTTTCTATGAATTGGATAAAGACGGCACACGCAAGCAGGGCGGAATTCACAACCATTCGACCATTGTAGTTGAGTATGTTGAAAATGCGGCTGCTAAGAAGAAATTGATCGGCACTAAGAAAGGTGATATTGTAGTAGTTGAGCCTTCAAAACTGAGCAAAGGCGATGCAGATTTATCAGCAATGCTAAATGTCCCAGCTGCGCAGCTTGACGAAATCGGAGATAAGTTTGAATTGAAGATTGATTCAGTTCACAGCATCGATCCACATCCTTTGAATCAAGAACTCTTTGATAGAGTAGTTGGTCCGGGAGCAGTGTCATCTGAAGAAGAATTTAGAGCTAAATTGACAGAAGATCTTAGTAATTATCTAAACAACGATAGCGAAAGAAAACTTCGTAGAGATATTAATGAGTTTTGTTTAGAGAAATTGAAGTTGAATCTTCCAGATGAATTTTTGAAAAGATGGTTGCTTGATTCTGGTGCTCAAAACCCAGAAAAACCAATTACTGCAGAAGATATTGAACGTGAGTATGATGAGTATAGTCGCTATCTTAAAGTTCAATTAATCGAAAATAAGTTGGCTACTGATAATGAGGTTAAAGTAGAGCCTCAAGAAATTCAAGACCACATCAAATCACAAGTACGCGCTCAGTTTGCAAGCTTTGGTCAAGGTGAAGTAGCAGATGATATGATAGATCAGTTTGCTCAAAATTACCTTCAGAATCAGGAAGAAGTGCGTAAAGTTTACGACTTGCTTTTGGAGCAAAAAATGATGGAATTCTATAAGAATACCGTAAAGGTTCAAGAAAAAGAAGTATCCTTTGATGAATTCGCTAAATTAGCCTCGAATAAGCCGGGTAAAGGCAAGTTCATGGATCAAATTTCGAACCTTTTAAAATTCTAAAATGACAGACGGTAAAGAGTTTAGGAAATATGCGGTTCATCACATGGGGATGAGCGGCAACGCAGTGGATGATTATGTGAAGGCTTCACAAAGAGGCACAAGCCCAATGGGCATGACAAGAACGGTGATTGAAGAGCGTCCTATGCCTTTTAGAGAAGTGGATGTTTTTTCAAGATTAATGATGGATAGAATTATCTTTTTAGGAATGCCTATTGATGATTTTATAGCCAACATTATTCAAGCACAATTACTGTTTTTGGAGTCTTCAGATTCTGGTAAAGACATCCAAATTTATATCAATAGTCCAGGTGGTTCTGTGTATGCAGGTTTAGGTATTTATGATACTATGCAATACATTGGTTGCGATGTAGCAACGATCTGTACAGGTATGGCTGCATCCATGGGCGCAGTGCTTTTGGGTGCCGGTCAAGCCGGAAAAAGAACTGCATTGAAGCACGCACGTGTAATGATTCACCAACCTATGGGTGGTGTTGGAGGTCAAGCTTCTGACATTGAAATCACTGCACAAGAAATTAAAAAGTTGAAAGACGAATTGTATCACATCATTGCCGAGCACAGCGGTCAACCTTTTGACAAAGTATGGCAAGACAGTGATCGTGACTTCTGGATGACTGCCGAAGAAGCGAAAGCTTACGGTATGATCGATGAAGTTTTAAGTAGAAAATAATAAAGATGGCAAGACAATCTTCAGAAGAACAGGTGAAGTGTTCATTTTGCGGACGCGACAAAAGAGAAACCGCAGTTATGATTGCGGGTATCACTGGTCATGTGTGCGATCGTTGCATTCAGCAAGCTTCGCGCATTGTTGACGAAGAAATGAGTTCACGTTTGCGCGACTCTGTTTTAGGGAACGTAAACCTGTTGAAACCTGCAGATATCAAAGCTCATTTAGATGATTTCGTAATCGGTCAAGACGAAGCAAAACGAAGCCTAGCTGTGGCTGTTTACAATCATTACAAGCGAATTTCTCAAAACGATTCAGCACAAGACGAGATCACGATTGAGAAAAGTAATATGATTCTTGTAGGCCGCACAGGTACAGGAAAAACGTTACTTGCAAAAACAATAGCAAAGGTGCTCAATGTACCTTTCTGTATCGCTGATGCTACCGTTTTGACAGAAGCTGGATACGTTGGCGAAGATGTAGAAAGCATTCTTAGTCGATTACTTCAAGCAGCCGAATATAATGTAGAAGCTGCTGAAAGAGGAATCGTTTTTATTGATGAAATCGATAAAATAAGTCGTAAGAGCGATAACCCAAGTATCACGCGTGATGTTAGTGGTGAAGGTGTGCAGCAAGGTTTGTTGAAGTTACTCGAAGGTTCTACTGTTGGCGTGCCGCCACAAGGTGGTCGTAAGCACCCAGAGCAAAAATTGGTTCAAATTGACACTAAGAATATCTTGTTTATTTGTGGTGGAGCATTTGATGGAATTGAGCGTATTATCTCACGCAGATTAAATACTTCAGCCATTGGTTATCGCAGCAAAATGTCTGAGGAGCAAGTAGAGAAAGAGAATTTGCTTCAATACGTTTCTCCTGCAGATTTGCGTGATTATGGTTTGATTCCAGAGCTTATTGGTCGTTTGCCGTTGGTGTCTTTCTTGAATCCGTTGGATGAATCTGCTTTGCGTAGAATTTTAACAGAACCTAAGAATGCACTTGTTAAGCAATATGTTCGCTTGTTTGAGATGGAAGACATTAAGCTTTCGTTTGATAAAATGGTGCTTGATTACATTGTGACCAAAGCAATGGAATACAAGCTTGGCGCAAGAGGATTACGTTCAATTTGCGAAGCAATTATGCTTGACGCGATGTATGAATTGCCGTCAGCGGAAGAAAAACCTGAAGAATTTAAGGTTGATGTAGAATACGCTAAGAAGAAGTTTGATCAATCAAGCTTTAGAAAATTGAGAGCTGCATAACCTGAAATCAGAAATTGTAATTCATAAAAAAAGCCGCAAATGCGGCTTTTTTTATGACCATTTTGGTCTCTATATCTTGCTTAATTCGTGTAGGGAATTTCTACTTGAATCTTAGTGTTGTCTCTGCTTTGGATGAAAAAATTATCGCAGACACCATCAATTCCATAAGTCATCAGTCGTGTTTGCAGATTTGGAACATGGAGCTCGCTCTTGCCACTTTTAAACCATTGACAGCTTAAGTCAGAAGAGTAAGCCTGCGTAATTGAGTTCACAAATGTGTTTCCTCTCGAATTTCTTCCGCTGGCAGAACCGCTGATTTCAAAAATATCGTCATCAACAACGCCATCTGTGCTAGAACCTGCCACCCACACCATGTCATGCGTTCCTTGCCATTCAATATCAATATTTCTACCTGTAATTAGCCCATCGGTTACTTGTACCGAAAACACCCTGCGGCCATCACTATTAAGGCCTTTGTTGGTCAATAATATATTTCCACTTACATCAAACGCGTCTTTACGATAACCTTCAAAACTGATAGCGACCTGTGTTCCTTGGTTCAAATATTTACCACTGAAACTAGCTCTGATAAGTCCGTATCTGTTAAATCCGTCATCGCACAAAGTAGTATCGTCACTATAGTTTACAGATAA
>CAZWXC010000298.1:0-4249 GCA_964637935.1 uncultured Flavobacteriales bacterium
CTTAATTCTGGTACTCAGTTGTTCCACGCAATGGCTTGCCGCCCAAAGCACTTACAAAGTGTTTGCATCGAGCAGCAATAGCATGAAACTTTCGGGCACTTCTACATTTCATGATTGGGATATGGTATCGCCCACATTGATGGGAGATGCGCAATTTGGGTTTGACAACACAGTTGATCATCAGCTAAATAAGCTCACGGCTTTAAACTTCTCTTTAAAGGCCGAAGACTTGAAAAGCGACAGTAAAGGCTTGGACGATAATGCTTACGAAGCGTTGAAAACAGAAAGCTACGAACGCATTTTTTACACACTCACTTCTGCCAACGTTTCTGCCACCGCCACCGGAAAATTCAATGTAAAAACCGTTGGTGATTTAACCATTGCGGGCGCTAAAAGAGAAATAGAAATGGATGTGATTTGCGAGACCCATGCCGATGGTAGCATTACGTGTGTAGGTTCTCAAGATTTGATCATGTCTGATTATGGTGTAGAACCGCCATCATTCATGTTTGGCGCCATGAAAACAGGTGATCTCATTACCCTCCATTTCACCATTGTATACAAAAACTAAAACAGCAAAGAATCGAAATTTTTCAATTAACCAAAAACCTCTATCATCATGAAAATCAACCTTCTACTCTTTTTTCTTGCTTATTCTTCTGCAGTGTTTGCGCAGCAAAAACCATTGCAGTTTTTTCGAGCAAATAATAGCAATGGTTTGAATGCGTATGAAACTTCAAAAGCAGACACCGTTGCTTACGATGGTGTAAGAGTGCGCGTTGGTGGCGATTTTGCACTTCAGTTTCAATCGTTGAGCCAGAGCAATACTGCCAATAACTTGGCCAATTTAGGAACCGATTTTAACTTACCAACGGCCAATCTAAACCTTGATGTGCAGCTGCTAGACGGCATGCGCATGCACTTGAAAACCTACCTTTCATCACGCCATCACAACGAAGCTTGGATCAAGGGCGGGCACTTGCAGATTGATAAGCTCGATTTTATAAAGCCAGGATTTTTGTCGGAGTTTATGCAGTATACTACCATTATTGTTGGTCTTGACGAATTCAATTATGGCGATGCGCATTTTAGAAGAACAGATAATGCTCGTGCCATTTTCAATCCCTTTGTAGGAAACTACATTATGGATGCATTTTCTACCGAAGCTTTTGGTGAAATTACGCTTCAAGCCAGTGGCTTTTTGGTGGTAGCAGGCGTTACCAACGGAAAACTAAACCAAAATGTGGTGAAGAATAGCGGTTCTGACAATCAACCATCTGTCTACGGAAAGCTAGGTTTTGATCAGCAGCTGACAGATCATCTCAGAACACGATTAACAGGATCATTTTACATGAACAATGGCACCACTACTGGCACTTGGCTGTATGGTGGCGACCGATCTGGCGCGCGTTATTACAACGTAATGCAAACCCAACCCGATGCTTTTGGCAACACCGAAGGCGGAGCTTTTGACGGCCGTTACAATGCTAGATTTCAAAAGCTTACTGCATTTCAAGTAAATCCATTTGTCAAATTTTATGGCCTCGAATTCTTTGGAATTTATGAAATGGCCATTGGAAATAACACCTTTTCAATTCCAGTATCTGACAAAGAAGGCGCTTTTACGCAATTGGCAGCCGAACTGCTTTACCGCTTTGGCAGCGATGAAAAATTCTACGTTGGTGGTCGCTACAACAGCGTTTACGGAGTTTCTCTCGAAAGCCAAACTACCAATCTTGAAATCATGCGATTGAATGCTGGAGCCGGTTGGTTTATTTCTAAAAACATCTTGTGCAAAGCAGAATACATGCAGCAAAACTATAGCGGCAATGCTTGGACAGGGCGTTTTGCTGGTGCTGAGTTTAGCGGAATAAACGTAGAAGCTGCCATCAGTTTTTAACCAACACTACTACCATAGAAAGCCCTTGTTTTCAGGGTATGAATTGCACAAAAAACACCGTGTAATCAAGGCCCAATTCGGCATGCTGCAACAGGTAGTGCGCGTGTGAATTTTGCAACATTATTGCCTCAAAGTGTAATGCTTTTGCGGGTTATAATGATCTCCTTTGCCTTATGTTGATTGTTCTCAGGCAAGAAAAAGCACCAAATACAAGCACCATTTAAGGTCAATGAAAATCGAAGATCAAAAAGCTGAAAAACAACCTTTTTTCACTCCCATTTTCTTAGGCATTGGCAACCACATGTTTGTGTTGTTGCATTGGTTTGAAGCGGGCATGCTTACCCTTGGCGATGTATGCTTGTTTATGCTCAACACAATAAAAGCCGCATTTAGCCGAGATTTTGAGTTTCGAGAATTCTTTTTTCAATGTTATAAGATTGGCTATAAATCCTTGCCACTGATCTTGGTTACGGGCGCTATTATGGGTTTGGTGCTTACCATACAATCGCGGCCGGTGATGATAGACTTTGGGGCGGTTTCGCTGCTTCCGAGCATGGTTTCTATATCCATGATTCGCGAAATGGGGCCAGTGATCACAGCACTTATTTGTGCTGGCAAAGTGGGCTCGGGCATTGGCGCAGAATTAGGTTCTATGCGCGTTTCTGAGCAAATAGAAGCCATGGAAGTTTCTTCTACCAATCCCATGCGATTTTTGGTGGTAACGCGTGTGTTGGCTGCCACACTTATGATTCCGATTCTTGTCTTATATGCCGATTTTCTAGGAATAATGGGCTGTTGGGTGGGCGTCAACATCAAAGGCGATGTATCGTTTACCATGTTTATCAACCAAGCTTTTGGCATAATAGAGTTTATTGATTTCATTCCCGCTTTTATCAAGTCGTTCTTTTTTGGAGCCGTGATTGGTTGGGTGGGTTGCTACAAAGGCTACAATGCTGGTCGCGGCACAGAAAGCGTGGGTTTGGCCGCAAATTCGGCCGTTGTTATGGCTTCGTTGCTGGTGATTATTGTTGACATGATTGCTGTTCAAATCACAGATATGCTGGTGTCATGATCAAAAAAAATGCAGCTAAAGAACACACTGCTCCTGTGATAGAAATAACAGGACTCACAAAATCTTTTGGCAAAGAAAGCGTGCTAAAAGGCGTTGATCTAAAACTCTATGCCGAAGAAAACTTAGTGGTTTTGGGCAAATCGGGTTCGGGCAAATCAGTTTTGATCAAGCTCATTGCTGGCTTGCTTGAAGCAGACAGTGGCAGTATTCGCGTATTTGACCAAGAAATGATAGACATCGATAGCTATGAGCTGGCGCAGATGCGGCAAAAAATCGGATTTCTTTTTCAAAGTGGCGCGCTCTACGACTCTATGTCGGTGCGGCAAAACCTCGAGTTTCCATTGCGTAGGATTCGCAAAGAACTCAATCAAAAACAGCGGCTCGCAAAAATATTAGAAGCACTGGATAATGTGGGATTAGCAGATGCGCTTGAAAAAATGCCTTCGCAACTAAGCGGTGGCATGCGAAAACGCATTGGCTTGGCGCGCACCATTGTGGTAGATCCGCAAATTATGCTGTATGACGAACCCACTTCGGGCCTCGACCCTACTACCACGCACGAAATCAGTCAACTGATTTTGAAAGTGCAAACGCAGCTCAAAACAGCATCTATCATCATCACGCATGACATTGCTTGCGCACGCATGGTTGCCAATCGCATGCTTATGCTGCAAGATGGCAAAGTGTATTTAGAAGGCACCACCGATGTTTTTGAAAACTCAACAGACCAAACCATTAATTCCTTTTTCCATTCGGTAAAGCTGGATAGAACGAAAACTTAAGGCTAAGTCTCAAAAAAAACAAACCATGAATACGACCAAAGAAAAATTCAAAATAAGGCTAGGAATCTTTGTCATAGCAGGAACCGTACTTTTTGTGCTTGCCATATTTATCATCGGTAGGCAGCGCAATCTATTCGACCCTGTTTTTAGGCTCACCACTACTTTTTTTAGCGTAAGCGGTTTACAAATTGGAAACAATGTGCGCTTTTCTGGTATCAATGTGGGTATAGTAGATCGGATCATTATCCTCAATGATAGCAGTGTGCAAGTAGACATGCTGATCAAAGAAAGTGTGCGGCCTTACATCAAAAAAGATGCGAAAGTGGCCATTGGGTCCGAAGGCATCATTGGCGACCGATTACTGCTTATTTCGCAAGGTAGCCGAGGTGCAATTCCCATAGAAAAAAACCAAATGCTGTTTTCTGTAGAACCGGTAGAAACGGACGAACTCATTGCAAGTCTTGAAATTACTACGCGCAATGTGGAGATCATTTC
>CAZWXC010000299.1:0-4012 GCA_964637935.1 uncultured Flavobacteriales bacterium
CAGCTTGCTCCTGTTTGTTTAAGGCAAGCAGTCTTTTCTTTTCAGCTTCTTTGACTTGGACTTTCTTCTGTTCTGTTTCAATGACTTTCTTGGCATCTGTTTCTTTGTTTTTCTTTATCGTCAGAGCTTCTTTTTCAGTCTCAGTTGACTGTCTTGTATTGCGTATCTGCTCGAAAGTCTGCGCCATTGATTTTTTGATAGTATCGAATGAATCAATATCAGCAAAAAAATCAGAGAGGCTTTCACTGCTCAATATGGCTTCGACAAGAGAGTAGTCATCTATTTGGTTTGTCTTACGAATGAGTTGTGCGAGGGATCGTTTACCTGATTCTATTTTTGCATTAAGCTCACCTATAGTTGCATTTTTGAGTCCGATATCTTTACCGAGCTGCTCGATAATAATATTCTTTTCACGAATAATAAGCTTTGCTTCATTGATCTGTGCCGTAAGAATGGCAATATCACGTTCAATAGAACCACCCTCCTGTTGTTTGGAGCTAAGAAACTTTTTTATATCTTCTTGTTCTTTGAGGTTTGCTTCGAGCTCCATACGTAGCTCCGCTTCGCGAGCTGACACTTTATCTGCCGCGCTTTGTGCATACACATGTGGTGTATAGTTTGATATAAGCGATGTCGAAAGAAACATCACAGCCATGGCACACAGTACAAAAAACTTCTTGTTCATATTTATTTATTATATCATACTACACAAATAGACCAACAAAAAAACGCCAGAGCATTGGGGAGGTCTAGCATAGTGCAATACTCCCGCACCGAGAACAGGATATCCGGAGTATAGAAACATTTCGGGGCCTAACCCTCTCGTAATAATTGAGAAATAACTTTGAAGCGACGATCTTTTCTTAAGCCGTGGTGTGCAGATACCTTTTTCTTTACCGATGCAAAATATCCATCAATAGTATTAGTGGTATTCGGAATGTGTAATTCAGGATACCTTTGGTACGTGAATAGGTTGGGGAGATTTGACTTGAGGGAACGAAGTGCAGAACGAACATTCTTGTGAGTATATTGAGGTCTTTTAAGTCCAATGATGATGGTCTTCTCTTCAAGAAAGTGTTTCCATTTGTTCTCATATTTAAGTATGGCTGTTGTAAAGGTTGTCTCGTTGGTTTTAGTAATAGTGAGTGCCAGAGATCGAAGTTCCTTACCTGCTTCAGTTTTTGGTCTTCTAGTGAGATATTTTGTAATGGTTTGCAATTGGTGGAAATGACACATTTGTACAGGTATATCCTTGAAAACGGTGGCTAAACCACGTCGTCCATCGATAACTGCGGCAGTGAACGTCCATCCTTTGTCTTCTAATATCTTGCGTCCATAGTAATAGTTGGAGACCTTTTCAGTTGCAATTTCATTCCACCATATGTTTCTTTTGAGTGTCCAGGATCGAAATACCATGACACCATATCCTCGTCCCCAGAAAGTAGTATCGGGAACAATGATTGTCGGTTGCGGAACAAGATAATCTGGCATATCAACTATGTGTTCATCAAGTCTTTTTCGTACCCAGACATGACTTTTTTTGTAAACCTTACTTAACTCCTTGAGAGTTTGTTTTCGATTAGTGTATTCATCCCATAACTGAACACACAATTTTTGAGTTTTTCTTTGTGCTCTAAATTTCTTTTTACATTCATTACATTGATATCTTTGTATGCCGTCTTGCTTACCTTTCTTTTTGGTCCGTAACGACATACAATACGGACATCTAACTTGTTTTCTAGACATAACGTTAGATAATCACAAAACCACCCCTTTGTTGAGAGGTGGTTTTGTTGTTTGAGGCCCCGAAATGTTTCTTTAGCTCCCAACGGAGCATCTCCTACTATTGGTAAGGTAGGGCAGGGGTTTTCGTTTGATGGGGTGGATGATTATGTGGATAGTGGAACGTCAGCTACAACACTATTTTCGAACACTGATAGTTTTACTTTGAGTGCATTTGTTAAATTAACTGGTTCTGGCAGGAGGGTAATTGTTTCTAGACATAACGACCAATCAAACACCTTTAATTATCTTCTCGATGTTAATAGTGGATATGCAAGGTTAGGTGCAGACAAAGCTTATGTTGCTGGTATATATGCTCAAAGTACCACTCTTTTAGATAATGATACATGGTACCATGTTGTAGGGGTATACGATAATGGTACTATGAAGTTATATCTCAATGGAAACTTAGAAGATACAGAGTCATTTGCACAAACAAGCTCTGGAGATGTTAATGCGAATGTATACATAGGGGCAATAGAATACTCTTCTTCCTATAAGTTTAATGGCACCATCGACGAAGTCCGTATCTACAGCCGCGCTCTCTCTGCTTCTGAAATATCACAGTTGTATAGAATGGGTAGATAATTGATGCATATATCATACTGCAAATACATACCTTTAAATTTCTAGCATAGAGATGTGAGTGGTTGAAACTCTGGACTGCTTCGTCGCAGGCTCCTCGCAGAGACGGCAATCCCGTAGGGATTGTCGTCGACGAATGCGCCCAAGGCGCATTCGTCTTTGCGAAGGAGCGGAGCGACTGAAGCAATCCAGGGTTTAGCTACAAATCGTTCTGCGTTTTTACGCTCTGACATACTTTGTCGCAAACTCCTCGCAGAGACGGACCGAAGCCGTCCTAGGACAGCTCAGTTCGTTGACGGCCGTTCCTACGGAACGGTCGTCTTTGCGAGCAAAGCGAAGCAATCCAGGGTTCTATCACGAATCCCTCTAGGTACCTTCATACTCTGGATCGCAACAAAGCAAGCTCCTCGCAGTACGATTTTCCTAGCGGAAAATCCCTCAAACACATTCCTACTCGTGCGCGGTCTTGGTCGTGCATTCCTACCTATGGTATATAAAAAGTCTCTGTGATAGAGTTGTTCAGAAAAACAGCGGAGTGTTTCGTAGAGAAACACTCCGCTGTTTTTTGTGCTAGATATAAGGGAATTTACACCCCAAGTATTACTGGAATAACGATTGGTTTTTTGTTTGTTTTCTGGAAGAGGAATCTCTGTACATTATCGGCAACTTCATTTTTAAGATAATCAAAGTTGATAGGGTTCATATCATGAGCGGCATCTTCTATTGATTTTTTGATGATGAGTCGTGTTTGTGAAAGAAGGTCTTGAGATTCTCGTAGATATACAAAACCTCGAGAAATAATATCAGGTGATTTTTTGAGTTTACCTGTTTTTACATTGAGGGTTGCAATAATAACGAACATACCATCCTGGGAAAGCATCTTTCTATCACGGATAACAACCTCCTGTACATCTCCGATAGCAAAACCATCAACTGTTACGAGCCCTCCTGGAGCTGTTTCAGGACGCTTTACTATTTTGTTACCATGATCTTGGATTTCGATAATCATACCGTTGTCAGGAACAATAATATTTTCCTGTGGCATTCCGACAGACAAAGCTAGTTCTTCATGGACACGGAGCATGTAGTGACTACCATGAATAGGCACAAAGAATTTAGGTTTGATTTTCTTGTGAAGCCATTCGAGCTCACCTTTGTTGCCGTGTCCAGATGAGTGAACATATACATCAGATGAACGATAATGCACAATCTTTGCTCCGAGTCGTGCGAGGTTGTCTTTGAGTTTCTGTACTGATTTTTCATTACCGGGGATAATAGATGATGAGAGGAGAATAGTATCTCGAGGAGTGATCTTGAAGTATTTATGTGTTTTGTTACTCATACGCATGAGAGCGGCAAATTCGTCTCCCTGAGCTCCTGTAGCGAGTACTACGATACGGTCAGGTGGGTATTGCTCCATCTCTTCGAGCGATATGAGGGTATCTTTTTTAACATTGAGCATATTTATTTGCTTTACAATCTCAATGTTGTTTTTCATACTACGACCTTCTATCACAACCTTCTTACCATATTTTTCTGCAACCTCAATGATTTTAATCATTCGTTCCATTTGTGATGCGAATGTTCCAATGATGAGCCTTCGTTTTGTGTTTTTGATAACATGTTCGAGACCTTCATGTGTGAG
>CAZWXC010000299.1:4022-4247 GCA_964637935.1 uncultured Flavobacteriales bacterium
GGCGTTCTGGTGTAGAAAAACCTGGGTTGTCTACGTTGGTTGAATCCATAAGGAGCAAGAGAATCTTTTCTTTTGCGAGTTTGTCATATTCTTTTTCTTCTGCTTCTGTTGGTACGCCGTCTACATGGTCAAGCTTTACGTCACCCGGTGTTACAACATATCCATACGGTGTGTCTATCATGAGACCCATAGCATCAGGAATGGTGTGAGTCACACCAAAGAACC
>CAZWXC010000300.1:0-4239 GCA_964637935.1 uncultured Flavobacteriales bacterium
TTTGTATTTCGTGAAGTCGCAATACGATGAATCACTCGGATTTTACATAGATAAAATAATGCACACGCAGTTGGATAGAGGCGGAAATTGGTCTGAACCAAGCATGTTGCCTGCGCCAATAAATGACAATTTCAATAATTCGGTTGTTGGACTTACACCAAATGCCGACACGCTATTTCTACTTGGAAATTACAATGCAGCAAATCCACGCTTGCGTCCAGGATTGAGCTATGCAGTGAAAAACAGCAATGATGAATGGAAAGTTGGCGGTGTCATTAACTTGAGTGGGTTAAAACCAACAACTGAATTTTACGGGATTTATGTGAGTACTAAAAACAAGGTGTTACTGGCAAGTTTTCAAACTAAAAAGAGCGGAAAAGATGATCTGTACTTTGCTCGTCAACTAGAGAATACCACTACTTACAGTGAGCTTATTCCCCTACCCGACTATATCAACACCAATGAATCGGAAATTTCTCCGTTTATCTCTGAAGATGGAAAAACACTCACTTTTAGTCGCTGGGTTGGTGATGACAAAACCGGTAGTTACCAAATTTACAGCTGTAGATCGCGCAGTGACGATTTTACAAAATGGACTGAGCCAACGCCAGTAACTACGGCCAATCAAGCTTCTTTTGACGCCTATTATTGGTGCTGTTTAAACGACTACGCCTTCTTTTCTTCAGACAGAGACAGCATTGGCAAAAGCTCGATCTACACCTTTCAAGTCATTCAAAAAACGGACTTAAACAGCACTTCTGGAGTACAATTGGCAGGCATTAATGTAAATGACATTAACGCTGGTTTAGCAGATTCAAAACGCACTTATACCTTGCCCGCAACAAGCGCAATGAAAGGCAAAATTGAATCGAAAGTAGAAGCATTCAAATTTCAAAAACTAGCACTAATCGGCAATGATGGCGATACACTAGAAGTGGCTGATATAGCGGAAGACGGAACGTTTCAATTTGAAAATGTGCCTAGCAATGGCGAATACAAAGTAGCTATGGCTGATGCTAACAGCAGCATAGATGTGTCTGAAACTTTAGTGTCAATGACCAGCGAAGGTGGCGAAGCATCTGAAAAAGTAAGCATTGGCGAAATGGCCAAAGTGAGCACACAACTTATGCAAATAGATGCTGAGAAAAATGCGCTAGCACATAGAGCAATGGAAACCCCAATGGCTGACAAAAACATTGGAAAACTAGAAGGAAGAATTCAACAAAACACTTCAGATCCAGCCAAGTATTTGCACATGATTGATGCTCATGGGTCTATATTAAGCACTGTGATTGACGAAAAAGATGGGCACTTCTTATTCGAAAATTTTGCTTCAGATCAAATGGCCTCATTTGAACTTGATAATGCGAGCGCTCAAGAAAATAGTACTGTTATTTTACTTGATTCAGCGGGAAAAGAAACCGAATCATTTGCCTTTGATCAATTTGATGAAATCGCCAAAACGATTTTAGGTGTTGAAGACAAAATGTTGTTGGCAGATGCTACGAGCAATGCAAAGCCATTATCCGCGAAAGCAGAAATAGCGGTAAAGCAAGAAGCTAAAACACAAAGTACAGAAACAACAAAAGAAATTGCGGCAATAGCCATAACGGAAAACGCAATAGCAGAACAAAAAACACAAGCTGTAGCTGCAAAAGAAGAGCAAACAGCAAGCGCAACCGCAGGGCAGTCTACCTCTTCAGCGAAAGCAAATACAGCTAATGAAAGCCCTAAAAAAGAAGATAAAATCAAATCTAAACTAGCGGAAAGTAAAGATGCGGCAATAGCCACAGTTGAAAATCCTGTTCGGTCAAAAGCAACTAGTACTGAAGTAGCCAACGTGCCGGCTCAAAAAATGGATCTAGCCAAAACAAAAACCAAACAGGGTATCGAAATCTATTTTGACAGAAACCAATCTGAACCAACACTCAAAAGCAAATATCAGCTCGAAAACTTAAAACCAGTTGCACAGCATGTAGAAGAAGTTGCGGCTGGAACTGACACTACCGGTTCACAAGATTATAATCTTGAACTTTCTGCGAAGCGCGTAAAAGTTATTAGTGATTATTTGGCGTTTAGTGGTCCGGCAAAACCACAAGGCGAAATAGATAACATGAGTGCTACTTTGGCAAGAAGTGCCACCATTTACTTCAATGAGCAAAACTTGGTTAAAGCCAACGGAACACTTTTCAGTGTAGTTGTTTTTCACGGATTTGATCAAAAAACGGTAGAAAATACGAGTGAAATCAATTTGGCTTACACTGCATATTTGCTGAAAAGCAACAGCAAATTGAAAGTACGTGTAAACTCATTCACTGACAATCTTGGTCAAAATGATTATAACAAAGTGCTTTCTCAAAAAAGAGCGGACTATGTACAAAGCATGCTGCTTCAATTTGGGGTAAATCCTGATCAAATTGAAAGTGCCTGGTTTGGAGCAACCAAGTCTATAAACGATTGTCAAATCAAAGATTGTAACAAAGAAGAACGCGCATTAGACAGACGCACTGAGTTGCAACTCTTTATTCCATAAAACCAAAAAAGGCCAATCGAATCGACTGGCCTTTTTTGTATTTGTAAAAACTACAAATTACCGTTCTAACATGCTGCGAAGCATCCACGCTGTTTTTTCATGGTATTGCATTCTGGCGGTAAGTAAATCTAAACTCACCTCATCTTTTGTTCCTTCGCAAAGCTCGATGCATTCGCGCGCTGTTCTGGCCACCGCTTCGTTTCCTTCCAATAAATCGGCTACCATTTCTTGCTCACTAAGGTTAGCGTTGGGCACATTGATAGAAGTCAAACTATTGAATTCTTTTAAGGTTCCTGGGGCTTTAAAACCAAGAGATCTTATTCGTTCAGCCAATTCATCTACTGCAGCAAACAGATTGGTGTAGTTTTCTTCGGTCATCAAGTGAATGGTTCTGAAATTCATTCCCTGCACATTCCAGTGATAATTCTGAGTCATCAGCATCAAGCAATAGCTATCGGCAAGCATCTTTTTAATGCCCTGCGCAATGTTTTCTCTGGCCGATTCCTTGATTCCTGTGTTTACGGTTAATATTCTGTGCTTTGGACTCTTCACGTCCAATGTTTCTAATGTTATAGTTTCCATAATATCTAAAGTTTGGTTCTCGATGAAGCGATTTCCATTCCATAAAAGGCACTCGAAATCTTCACACTGCGCTAAAACACTGCTCTACAATCGCTTACCAAATTATATAGAAACATTTCAAAAATGGATAAAAACCATGTGTGTAGAATTAATTACACACAAAAGAAGCCGATATGGGCGGAATCTGCACAACGCCCCAAAACTCCAAGACTACAAAATGATGCTTAACTACTTAATATCAATAAGTTAAACCAAACATACTATTGATGGCACTAGATTTTCATATACCTAGCCAAACAATAAAATTTAGAAATTATGAATAACACAACAAAAGTATTAGTAGCAGGAATTTTAGGAGCAGCAGCAGGCGCAACAGCAGGAATTTTATTAGCTCCTGAAAAAGGAAAGAAAACCAGAAAGCAAATTGCTCGCAAGGTAGAAGACCTTAAGGAAAATGTAGAAGAAATGGTAGAAGAGAGTAAAGAGTATGTGAAAAACTTCTCTACCAATGGTAAGGTTAAAGAAACTGCATAACCGCAAAACCAACCACCAACACCACACCACCTCAATACAATTAAAGCCAAAAACAACACGCCCTAATGATGGAAGATTTAAAGAAAGACATATCGTATGTGAATGACGAGACCCAAAAAGCCATAGCCAATGAGGTGAAGCTGATGAAGGTAGAGTTGATTGAAAATACGAGCTATTATTTCGCTTCCATTTTTAGTCGCATGTTGTTGTTGGTTTTTGCTCTAATCACACTCGTTTTTCTGTTGCTGGCTTTGGGACTTTTCCTACAGCAATTCACTGGCAGTTTATATATGAGCTTCGGTTTGGTGAGTGGCGGCATGCTTTTATTGCTGCTCATTTTTGCCATATTCAGAAAATCTATGATTGCCGGCCCGGTTCAAGATGCAGTGATTAGCGAAATAGCACCCAAACTTTTCAAATCATGAAAATCACACAAAACGTAGAAATATACGATCGTAAATCTTTGGCTAAAGTGCGTACGCATTTAGAAAAAGAGCGTGCGCTGAGTCGTCAAAAAACGCAGCATCTATACAAAGTGTTTTTTGAAAAATGGGATTTTGAACGCGTTTCCATTTCTGTGTTGAAAGGCA
>CAZWXC010000301.1:0-4223 GCA_964637935.1 uncultured Flavobacteriales bacterium
TAATGTTTAGGATACCGATGTTGTAATTAACTTCTTTGCCAGCTCCTTTAGCTTTTTCGTAATAATCCATTGCTTTGTCTTTGTCACCCATAAGGCGAGCAATTACACCAAGATTGTTCATTACAACTTTTGAAGTATTGTCAGCATTAAGCGCTTTGTCAAATTCAGCTTTAGCTTCTGAAATTTTGTTTTGCATTACTAAGATGTAGCCAACGTTGTTGTGACCTCTCCAATCGCCAGCGTGAACTTGAGCAGCTGTTTTGTATACAGAAAGCTTCTCGTTTAAATCGTTGTACAATGTAGCGGTATAAAGAATTTCTTCGATTGTCAATTCTGATGGGTTAGATTTAACCAATTCCATCAACTCTTCGTTAGTTTTAGCTTCTTCTTCAGCACTGATAGTGATTACTGATCTTCTCAAAGGAGGAAGTACTTTCTCAGCTAATTCAGTGTAAACTGCAGCTAAATTCTTAATTGCTTCTTCTCTCTCTTTATCGTTGTTGTACATACCAACAATACGAATGATTTGGTCTTTGTCTGCGATTTCAGAAGCTTGAACTTTAGTTTTGAAACCAGCCCAGTCTTCACCTTTTGGAGACTTAGTATAAAGAGCATCTTCTTTTCCAGCTTCTACTTTCTTCTTAGAAAACAAAGCTTTAATAGCACTTGCAGCGCTGTTAGCACGATCACCTGCAAGGTTATCGTTCAAACTAGTTTCACCATCTGGAGAAGCATAAGAAGTAATACTTACGTTTTTGTAAGTGTATTCAAATTCAACACCTTTTTGAATGAATGCCTCAACAGCCTGCATGTCTTCTTGACGAAGCTCTTCAGGACGTACAAAGCTTGTTTGAATAGCATAGTTGATTTCTGCACTTACGCTTCTTGGTGAAGTTTTAGTGAAGTTGTCAGCTCCTAGGATTGCTTTCTCATCGCTTTGAACCCAAAGTGGAGTAGTAACAGTTCCTTTTCCAATCTCAACAGGTTCGAAAGCTTTTGTTTTGGTTTTGTAAGCACCTTCAACAACAACTTCTAAAATCACGTTCTCCATACTTGAAGTGTATGGAACAGTTTTGGTTACGTTGAAAGAACCACCAGCCCAGCTGATTTTTTGGCCTTCGCCTTCAGCAGACTCGCCAATCAGTTTAATAGAATCAAATTCTTTTACGACAGTACCGGTTGTAGCATCCTTCATTACAGGTTTTACTGTTGCTACAGCTTTTTTATTGAAGAACTTTTCAGGATAACGACCGCTTACATTAATTGTAACTGAATCGTTATGAAGCTCAAGCGGGGTAGGAGCAAGCGTGTACTTTACCAGCCCGTGTTTTTTGTTCATCTTGTTTAACGGGTTACAAGCCGTTACAACAACTAATACAATTGCAGAAACAATTGCGACACCAGAATAGGTCGATTTCATCTTATTTGGTTTTCGGTTTTTCATGGAAATAATAGACATTTTCAGCGTGCAATATTAATTAATGTTTAGAAAAGCATCACTATATGCAAAGTTGACTTCTGTTTTAAGACTAATCGGGGTAATATGACAACCCATTACGCCAATCTTTCGACAGAATATCGAATATATACGACTGTATTGTTTCAACGTTGTAATTATTTATTTCTTCTGTTTTTAAAATGACAATTGGAAAGCGTAATTCTTCCTTAAAGTACCCAAAATACGAGCGTTCTACTTCTTTTAAGTAATCCTCAGGTATGTCTTGTTCGTAAGCGCGTCCGCGTTTATTTATTTGCTCAATTACCCTTTCAATAGGTTGATGAAGGTAGATTAATATATCGGGCTTTGGCATAAACCTGTTCATTATATGATATAAGTTGTTGAACAGATCTTTTTCATTGCCATTTAAGGTAATGCCGCTAAAAATTGCACTTTTTGTAAAAATGTAATCGAAAACGGTGTATTCATTAAAAATGTCGCCCAATAGATTTTTTGAAAGTTGGTGATAGCGTTCGGCAAGAAAAAAGAGCTCAACTTGAAAAGCATACCGCTCTTGGTCTTTGTAGAAAAATTCTAAAAAAGGATTGTTTTCAAACGATTCTAAAATTAATCGGCCATTTAGTTTTTCTGACAGCATTGATGCAGCCGTAGTTTTTCCAGCACCAATATTTCCTTCTATTACTATGTTTTTATATTGACTCATAGTAAAACAAGTGTGCTAACTTCAGATTCATCTTCGCAAGCAGCAAGTAATTGCGCATTGCTTTGATTGAGTGTTGGATGAATGTAATCTCCTGCAATTTCTGCCAAGGGCAGCAAAGTGAATTTACGCAAGTGTAATCTTGGATGGGGTATTTGCAATAATTCAGAATTTAAAATCAAATCATTGAAGTAGAGTATGTCAAGATCTATTGTGCGCGATTCATAAACACCAGCTTTATTGTCGCGCGTTCTTCCTAGTTTGGCTTCAATACTAATCAAGGCTTCGAGTAGATCATTTGCTTCAAGCTCAGTATCTATCATAATCACTTGATTCAGAAACCAATCAGCATTGTCCATTTGCCAAGGCTCGGTTTTGTAGAGACTTGATTTAAGTGACACGATCGCGAATTTTTCAATCGCAATTAATGCTTTTGCAAGGTTTTCTTCTCTGTTTCCGAGGTTTGAACCGAGTAAAATAAAGGCTTGGTTTTTCTTATGCTCCATTTAAAACAGCATTTTGACCATCTGTCAAAATCGTATGATTGGCCTTGATGGCCATTCTAAATTTGCTGCGAATATGAAAACTTAAGCTGTAGGCATTGCATTCTAAAGCAGGTCTTTTTGCTCAAGCTTTTAACATAGAAGAAGAATCATTAAATCACTTTTAAAATCTATTTCATGAAACAATTTGTAAAATTTATGCTCGCATCAACCATAGGCACGGTCATTGGCTTTGTGCTTGTGTTGCTATTATCGGGCTTTGTGCTTGCTGGTATCATTGGTTCTGCGGTTATGATGGCCGGAAAATCTAACCAAAAGGTTACTGTGAAAGAATCGTCAGTGCTTGACATCAATCTCGAATCTCAGATTGTGGAACGCGCAAAAGAAAATCCATTTGCTGGAATCAAGTTTGAAGGTTTTGATGGCGGAAGCAATGCCTTAGAATTGGACGATGCACTTGCTGCCATTGAGCGAGCAAAAACGGATGATCGCATCAAAGGAATTTATATTCATGGGAAATATATCACTACCGGTTTCTCAGCTGTGCAAAGCATTCATGACGCCATTGTTGATTTTAAAGAATCGGGCAAGTTTGTTTTAGCTTATGACGAAGTTTATACCCAAGGTGCATACTATGTGGCAAGTGCTGCAGATGAGCTTTACATGTTTCAAGAAGGGACATTAGATTTTAGAGGATTGCGTTCTGAAATGCCTTATTTCAAAAATGCGATGGAGAAATTGGGCATAGATGCTACTATCATAAAAGGGCCAAACAACATCTACAAAAGTGCGGTTGAACCTTTTTACAGAGAAGATATGAGCGATGAAAACAGACTTCAGCTTAAGCGAATTTTAGATGTGCTTTGGGGCGAAATGTTGGCTGATGTGAGTGCCTCGCGCAATGTTTCTGTTGAGGAATTAAACAGGATTGCAAACGAACTTGCCATCACTAAACCAGATGATGCAGTTTCTCTCAAGTTGATTGATGGATTGAAATACTATGACGAAATTCTTGCAAATCTTCGTGAGAAACTAGGCATTGAAGCAGATGAAGATATTCAGAGTGTCTCTTTAGCAAAGTATGCAAATGCAGATGCACCTGAAGTTGAAGGCGATGAAGAAGATAAAAGCTGGGAATTGAAAGACAACATCGCGGTTATTTATGCCATTGGTGGAATAAATAGTGGTGAAGGAAACACAGAAGAAATTGGTTCTGAAACATTGGCAAAAGCCATCAGAGAAGCACGATTAGATGAAGATGTTAAGGCAATTGTGTTACGTGTAAATTCTCCGGGCGGAAGTGCCATGGCTAGCGATGTGATTTGGAGAGAAACCGTGCTGGCTGGTGAAGCTAAGCCGTTTATAGTAAGCTTTGGAGATGTGGCTGCATCTGGTGGATATTATATTGCTGCATCAGCTGATCGCATTTTCGCTATGCCAACCACGATCACTGGATCTATTGGTGCTTTTGGATTGATTCCAAATCTTAGAGGTTTTATGAATGAGAAATTGGGTGTGACATTCGATAATGTTAAAACCAATGAAAATGAAAATTTTGAAA
>CAZWXC010000302.1:0-4219 GCA_964637935.1 uncultured Flavobacteriales bacterium
AAAGTCTTTGGTCTACAGGGTCGGTTAACCTAACAAGCAAAGACAGTCTGCTATTTGGAAGCTATTCGGTTTTAGTCAACGATGCTTTTGGTTGTGTTGATAGCTCCGAAATCTTCTTACCGTTTGATCACTTAAATCCAAACCTATATTTGGGTGAAGACCAAATTTTCTGTGATGGATTTACTGTTTCGTTGTCTGTGCCTGACACGCTACAAACCATCAATTGGAGTACAGGCGAAACTTCGTCAGAAATCATTATTAATCAAACAGACGAATACATCGTAAATGTGGCTGATAGCTTTGGTTGCTTAGATGCGGATACCATTTTAATCGAAAAGAAATTTGAAACACCGTTTGATCTTGGCAACGACACCGTGCTTTGTTCTGATTTGAATGTGACCCAATGGCCATTAAGTGTGCCTGGTTTTGCCAATTATAATTGGAGCGACAATACCACATCAAGCAGCATTACGGTGAGCGTAAATGGCTCTTATTGGTTAGAAGCTACCAATGAGTTTGGTTGTGTTTCTTCAGACACTATCGCGTTGAGTTTTGAGGAGTGCTATTCGCCTTTGGTTTACCCAATTCCAACCTTAAATGAACTCTTTATTGAATGGCCAAAAGTGCTCGAGGAAGAGTTAACGTTCTCCATCATTGGAATGAATGGTCAAGTGGTGTATTCATCAGAAAAAGCTGGTGCAATGCAGCATACACTTGAGTTGGGTAATTTGGCATCGGGAGTTTATTACCTCACCATTATTGGAGATGAGTTTAACAGAGAATTTATGATTGTGAAAATCTAGCTTCACTCGCAAAATATAAAGTGTATTTGAAAGCCTTTAATTTGCACTCAAATTTTTTAGGTGATGAAGAAGGGAATGAAATATTTGGTTTTGCTGCTGTCGATTGCATTAATTTCTTGTGCAAAACCTGAGCGAGTAGTAGTAGAAACATTTGAAAACAACAACCCTAAGTTGGTGGAATATGTGCTTGAAAAAGACGGTAAGAAAATCACCGTGGGTCAAGAGCAATACTATGAAGAAGGTAGCTTAAAAAGCAAAGGTGATTTTGACGAATTAGGCAACAGAGATGGCCGTTGGGAATACTATTTCAACAACGGAAAACTGTGGAGCGTGGGTGAGTATAAAAATGGTGAGATGCACGGTATTAAAGAGGTGTATTGGCCAGATGGACATTTAAGGTATAAAGGACATTTTACCAACAATGAAAAAAGCGGTCATTGGGTTTTTTACAATCCTGACGGCAGTGTATTGAAAGACATGGAGCTTGATGTGAAGCCTAAATAGCTTTTTATTTTGGTATTGTGATTATAGCGCGGGTACCTTTTCCTTGCTCGCTTTCCATCACAATGTGCGAATTATTCAATTTTATAATGTCAAAAATCAATTCGAGGCCTAAGCCAGATCCGCGCAAGCGTTTTGGTAACACTCTGTGAAATTCATGATCGTTTATTTGCCTCAACAGTTCAGGTTCTATTCCGGGACCATTATCTCTGAATGTCACAATTTTTTCAGTTGACGTTTCTTCAAAAGAAATAGTGATGGTGCCATTAGGTTCAAGAAACTTCAGACTATTATGGATTAAGTTTCGGCAAATAACTTGAAAATGCGTGCTGTCAAAAATGATAGAGGCTTGCTCTAAATTTTCTCTTTCTATCAGAATATTCTTGCTTTCTAATTCTATCGAATGCAGCTCTACCGATAAATCAATCACCACATTAACATTGATTGGTTCTGGTTTGCGAATCTTCTTGTCTCGAGAAATCCAAAACAGAAGCTGATCAATGCCTCGAAGGGTGGTTGTCAAGTTTTTCTTAGCAAGTTTAGCGAGTTCCAATTTCTCTTTTGCTGGAATGATGTCTTTGTTAAGATGATCAAAAATCATTGAAACAGAAGCTAATGGTGCTCTAAAATCATGTGCAAGCACACTCATCATTCGTTTAGAATTTTCTAGGTCTAGTTCAAGGTCTTTGGTGCGCGAACTAAGAATGTCATAATACTTATTTCTTAGTTTCCAAGATTGATAAAGAGACACTGTGGCAATGATTATTAAAACCAAAAGAATAATCACTCCCATCAACCAGCTTTTTTGCCTTTCATTGGCCATGGCTAGCTTTTCGCGTTCTGTTCTCTCATTAATGATTTGATCTTCAAGCTCCTTATTTTGTTTTGAAATTTCAAAATTCATTAAGGTTTGCTCTAGTTTTTCATTTTGAATAGAATCTACTAAGGCAAGGCTGTAGCGCAAACTTTCAAGTTCTTTGTCCTTATCTCCAAGTTTTTCAAAAATCAATGAGCGCATGCTAGCCAACTCAAATTGTGTTTGAAAGTTTGTACCAATGGAGTCAACTATTGCTTGTGCACTGTCTGTGCAAAGCAATGCTCTTTGGTAATCTCCCTTTCGGTAATAAGCTCCACCTAGCGAACCTAGATTGCTAATTAAATCTCCGACCAGATTGCTTTTTTTGTAAAAATCTTTTGCCAGTTTGAAATAAAAAATGGCAGAATCAGCCTGTTCAGTTTCAGAAAAATTAGCGCCAAGGGTTTGGTAATTGCCTGCTAATGCATAAAGGTTATTTGATTTTTGATCGATCTCAATTGCTTTGCGCACATAATGGAACGCACTGTCATATTCGGTCAAACCAAAATATGCATGACTTAAATTACCATATTCTGATGATAATCTTGAAGAGTCGTTCAGGGCAAGCGAAGTCTCGATTTCTTCTAAATAAATAGATTTTGCTTTGCTGTAAAGCCCGAGGTGTAAGTATGCAATCCCAATATTGTTTAATGCTCCGCTAATGCCACGTTGATGATTTTGCGATCTGTAGATTTCCAACGCAACTAAGTAGTAATCAAGCGCTAGTTCGTAGTTGTTCAGCAGTTGGAAAATTATTCCTTCAGCCAAATGAAGATTTCCAATTTGAATGCTATCGTTGGCTTGTTCGGCAAGCGGTTTTGCCAAAGCATATTGCTGCATGCTTTTGTCAAATTCACCTTTCATTTCGTGTGCTATGCCCTTAAAGCGATAAGCGCGAGATAATATGCCTGGTTCTTTACCAGAAGGATCAAGATTCAAAATTTCATCGCAAAGCAGTATTGCCGAATCGGGTTGGCTGTAGATGATTTTTGCGCACTGTTTCAAAAGCAATTGACATTGTGCTGTGTCAACTGTTTGTGCGTGGGCACTAGTAAAAATACATAAGATGATTGCGGTGAATAGCGTTCTCATGTGCTTGTTTTCTTTCCGGTAGGTGCTTCAAATAAAGCGAAAAATTATGCGATGAACTACACTATCAGAATAAACTGCATTGCCTAGTCCAAGTTATTTGAGTTGCGGTTTGTTAATTTTATGAATTGTAGCGGTTTACGCGGTTTTGTATGTGAAAGATTCGTTTTCGCAAATCAATTCATTTTACAAATACATAGCCTAAACCAGCACCAACACTATACTGAGAGTTTTGTCTGATGTTTGGCTGTCGCTCAAAAGCAATTTCATAATATAGGTTGAGCCTGTTTATACTGATTGACTGCGTAAAACCGATATTGAAACCTCTTTTAGAAAAAGGTGTTTGCTCTTGTAAATTGAACCGTTTGTATTGATTTTGAAAGCCGTTGACCGTTTCGATATAATCTACTACGGCAAAAACATCGCTTAATTCATAGTTTATTGTAGAAAGGTAGTTGACGTAAAAACTGAAAAACCGCGTAATTCGATGGGTTTTGACTCCATATCTAAATTTTCCAACCTTGGTTCTTGAAGTTTTAAAACCAATTTTCAGAATGTTGGCATGAAGAATAGTTTGATTCAGTGAGTTGTCTGGAAAGGAATAAACCTGTGCGCTATCTGACACGCTTGGTGCAACAAACCGATTCGCATAATTATTTATCAAATAGTGATTTTGCCGCCAACCAATGGTTAAGCCAGTTTTCAACGTACGGGGCAAAGAAATGGGGTAGGTAGTGGTTTTATTCTTTTTTGATTTTTCAAAAAAGGCGTTTTGATTTTTTCTTCTGATAAGAATGAAATAAGTGAGTTCGGCCTCATTGCTATAATTCCGGTTGATTTTATAAATAGGAACGGATGCTACTGGAAGAAATGCTCCTTGTTTGTTCCAATCTTTAGGATCGTAATTCGGTTGCATGGCCGTTTTGAAATATTGAGTGGTTTTTGCCGAAACCAAAATTTGTGGAATGGG
>CAZWXC010000303.1:0-4215 GCA_964637935.1 uncultured Flavobacteriales bacterium
ATTCAATCTGATAAAACGCATGCATGATTACCGAAGCCATTCGGCCTTTGTGATATTCGTTTGGTCCGTAAACATTGAAAAATTTTAAGCCATACCAATTTGGAGGTTGCTCTTCCTGCTTAAATGCCCATTTATCAAACTCGTTTTTAGAAACGCCATAAGGATTTAACGGCACCAGTTTTTCAATGATTTCGCTATTATCATCGTAGCCAAATTCACCGTTTCCGTATGTGGCAGCAGACGAAGCATAAATTAGAGGAATCTGTTTATCGGCACAAACGTTCCAAACACTTTTGGTATACTCAAGATTCAACTCCTCTAAAATGGAGTAATCAAACTCAGTAGTATCAGTACGTGCACCAATGTGAATTACCGCGTCCACATTATCAGCTACTTCAAGCCAATCGATAAAATCGTCTCGCTCAATTTTATCCAAATGAGCAATTGCATCCAGGTTTTTGTACTTGCTTTGATTTGAAAAGTCATCTACAATCAGCACTTTGTGTGTGCCCTTTCTGTCTAATTCTGCTGCCAAGCAACTACCAATAAAACCAGCTGCACCTGTTACTACAATCATTTTTCACTGAATTTGGCCGCAAAGGTATCCAATGAAGTAAGGCTTCTATCTTTGCCGTCAATTTTTTAAACGATGTCTAAACTAGTTTACATCACGCGTAGAGAAAGATTTTCTGCCGCCCACAAGCTTTCGGTTGACGAATGGAGCGAAGAAAAAAACTACGAGGTGTTTGGTAAATGTGCCAACCCGATGTGGCACGGTCACAATTACAACCTTTTTGTTACTGTGAAAGGTGAACCAAATCCAAAAACAGGATTTGTTGTTGACCTTAGCGATTTGAGCATTTTGATCAAAGACAAAGTGATTCAGCATGTAGATCATAAAAATTTGAATCTGCAAACGCCTTTTTTGAAAGGTATAATGGCATCTACGGAAAACATTGCCATTGGCATTTGGGAACAAATAGCCGATGATATCAAAACCATGGGCGGTGAATTGCATTGTGTGCGATTAGAAGAAACCGAAAACAATTACGTGGAATACTATGGATAACTCGAAAAAAGGGTATGAAAAAGTGGAGTCATACAACGATGCTGACATCGAACAAATGGCTCAATCTTACCAAAACATTATCGAGCGTCTTGGAGAAGATCCTGCAAGAGAAGGTCTTTTAAAGACACCTGAACGCGCTGCCAAAGCCATGCAATTTTTGACACAAGGCTATGAGCAAGATGGCGCTGAAATATTAAAAAGTGCCCTTTTTACTGAGGAACATCAACAAATGGTTTTGGTAAAAAACATCGAAGTTTATTCGCTTTGCGAACACCATATTCTTCCTTTTTTCGGGAAAGCTCACATTGCTTATATCCCTAATGGGAAAATTGTTGGTTTGAGCAAAATTCCGCGTGTGGTTGATGTTTTTGCAAGAAGATTGCAAGTGCAAGAGCGATTGACTTTTCAAATAAGAGATTGCATTCAAGACACTCTAAAACCGCTTGGTGTGGCCGTGGTTATTGAAGCACAACATATGTGCATGCAAATGCGCGGTGTACAAAAACAAAACTCTGTGACAACCACATCTGCCTTTACTGGCGAATTTTTAAAAGACGCCACACGAAAAGAATTTATCAGTTTAATATCTGCTAAACTTAGCTAATCTATGAAAACAGCCTACGTATTTCCAGGGCAAGGAGCCCAGTTCTCAGGAATGGGAAAAGAGCTTTATGAATCGAACCCAAATGCTAAAATGCTTTTTGAAAAAGCCAATGAAATTCTTGGTTTTGATATTGCAAAAATCATGTTTGAAGGTTCTGACGAAGAATTGAAACAAACCAAAGTAACGCAGCCTGCTGTGTTTTTACATTCAACCATACTAGCTTCTACTATCGAAAATTTTCAGCCAGACATGGTTGCCGGTCATAGTCTTGGCGAGCTCTCTGCGCTTGTAGCAAACAAAACATTGAGTTTTGAAGATGGCTTGAGATTGGTTTACAAGAGAGCTTTAGCAATGCAACAAGCATGCGAAGTAGAACCATCGACCATGGCTGCAATTCTAGGATTGGATGACAACATTGTAGAAGAAGTTTGCGCTAGCATTGAAGAAGTTGTTGTTGCTGCGAATTATAACTGTCCGGGTCAATTGGTAATTAGCGGAAGTATTGAAGGTGTGAACAAGGCATGCGAAGCTTTGAAAGAAAAAGGCGCGAAACGCGCTTTGGTTCTGCCAGTTGGTGGAGCATTTCATTCACCTTTGATGGAACCCGCGCGTAAAGAATTGCAGGATGCCATTGAGGCAACTGAATTCAAATCACCTATTTGTCCAGTTTACCAAAATGTTACCGCCAGTGCAGTAAGCAGTCCTGAAGAAATAAAAGCTAACCTAATCAAACAATTAACCGCCCCTGTTCGCTGGACACAAAGCGTGGAGCAGATGGTAGCTGATGGTGGAACACATTTCGTAGAAGTAGGTCCTGGAAAAGTTTTAAGTGGATTGGTGAAGAAAATTCACCGCGAAGCTGAAGTATCGCAAGCTTAAAGCAGCGATTGATTCAATAATTTATTGTCTTTTAAAGTTTGATGCACCACTTCTTGTCGAGAAGCTTGGTGCATCAAATTTATATGACCAGCATGATGACAATCAGACCCAAAAAAGCTGATCATATCATTTGCTAAAAGTTTCTGTGCAATTTTCTTTACTTGTGGCGAATAATGACCTGTTAGCGAATTGATATTCAATTGCATTAACACATTTTTATCTACCATGGTTTGGTACTTCTCAAAATCCATGTGCCAAAACGCGTAGCGCTCAGGATGAGCTAAAACAGGCTTATAACCAGCTAGTTGCATCTCAAAAATTGCTTCACTTAAGTTTGGCGGTTCGCTGATAAATGGCAATTCAAAAAGCACATAATTATCTCCAAAAGTGAGCAAGTCTTTAGCTTTAATTTTTGGCTGAAATTCAGAGTCGAGATTGTACTCTGCAGCACAATCAATTTCTAAATTGATTCCAGCTTTTGCGACTGCTTCGCGCACGTCATCGCGACCTTTTTTAATAGAATCTGAGCTGTTTCGATAATAATCGCTCATCACATGTGGCGTTGTGATTACCTTTTTGTAGCCCATCGCTTCGATACCTCGAAGCAACTCAAGCGTGGTTTCCATATCAGGAGAACCATCATCTACACCAGGAATAAAATGCGAGTGAATATCCACTTTTAGGTATTCGCCAATAGCCAACGGCTCTAATAACTTCTCTTTCGCACCAAATATCTTAGCTAACTTTCCGAACATTGCATGCAAAGTTATTCTCTTAATAGACGGAAAACTCGAATAAAATGAGATTTAAACTTATTTACAATATTCTCTTTATTGGCTTGATTTCGTGCAACTCAAAAAGCGATCAAATTACAACCAAAGCAAACGAACCAAGTGTTAAAACTGAAGCAAAAGCACCTAAAAGTGAACCAGTGAAGGAAGAATTGAATTGGCCTTCTGCTGACAAAGCGATGTCGTTCTTAAAAAAATATGGCACTGAAAATCTTGAGAACAAAGTGGTTTTAAAAACCAGACTTGGAGATATTACCATTCAGTTATATGATGACACACCGCTGCATCGAGCCAATTTTATCTTCAACACCAAAAGAAAACTGTATGAAAAAACCATCTTTTATAGGGTCGTGCCCAATTTTATGATTCAAGGTGGAAATTCCGACTATGACAAAACACTAGAAATGCGCGCATCCAATTCGGCATATTACATCACGAGCGAAGTGCGGGCAAACCACATTCATAAAAAAGGTGCTGTAGCTATGGCCATGACTTATACTGACAATCCAGAAATGAAATCGGCCCAATACAGCTACTACATTGTTATCGGAAAAACATTTGATGAAGCAGTGCTTGAAGCCACCGAAAAAGAATACAAGATTAAAATCCCTGAAACCAATAAGGCTATTTACAAATCACTTGGCGGAACTCCGCATCTAGATGGAGTGCACACCGTGTTTGGTGAAGTGATAGAAGGAATGGACGTGGTTGAGGCTATTTCAAACGAAAAAACAGATAGCGGAGATTGGCCAATCAATGATGTAATCATTAACTGCGAAGTGGTGAAAGACTAATTTACTTGCACTTGAACTTGCCGCTCACTGGTTTTTTATGATAACCACTTGATGAAGCGCAAGATGAAATAGATGCAG
>CAZWXC010000304.1:0-4205 GCA_964637935.1 uncultured Flavobacteriales bacterium
TCTTTTAAGTTGCCTGTTAAAGATTATAACCATGATAAAGAAGTTTTAAATTTGTGGAAAGAACTGGGAGAGCAAAAGAAAGAAAACATACGGGAGCTAATTGATAAAGGTCCTCTTATAGAACTTAGAGGTAAAATGAACAAAACATACGGAGTTTTAAATGGCGAAGAAGAAGCTATTTCTTTTCTCCATGTGGAAGAAGAAAATTTACAAGACATAAAACATATACTTCTTTTTACAGATGGTCTTATTATTCCAAAAGAAAGTCCATTAGAAGATGACGATTGGGGACAATTTGTGAAGCTTTTCTTAGTTGGCGGTCCGGACGAGACTCGAACTCGCGACCCCGTGCGTGACAGGCACGTATTCTAACCAACTGAACTACCGGACCTTTTTGTTTGATCTTTTGTTTTCTTTCTGCTTCTTTTAGTTGTATTCTAACCATCACGAAGCATCGTGAGAACTACCGGACCTTTTTAAAGAACTTGTATGACCTGTTTGTCAAACGGAGGGCAAAAGTAAGAATAGGATTAATCCAAGCAAGCCCTTTTGAATGAAAAACGTATTTTATTTTTTAATTGATTGAAATTCAATGAGAATAAATTTTGAAAGCCCCGTCCTATATGGCTTTACTACATGTCGTCCATGCCGCCTTCAAACTCACTTTGTTTGTTTCCACCGCGGTTTTTCTTCTGATTTAAGCGATAAGTAAACGATAATACCGCTTGACGGGTTCTCCATTGAAATTCGCTTTCAGAGTAGAGGTATTCTGTGTCAACAATTGATCTTCGTATTCTTGAGTTTAGCAAGTCTTTCACACTTAAGGTGAGCGTGCCATTGCCTTTAAAGAAATCGCGCGATAAACCTAAATCAATGCTGTACATGGCCAAGGTTTTACCTTGAGTAGTAACCCGTGGTGCGCGATAATTAACCGAACCTTGAAAGTTGATCTTGTATTTCAGCTCTACCATAGTGGTGGCACGGCCCGTTAGGGTGAAGGTTTCACTGCTGTAAATGCGCTCTTTGTAGCTGCCAGTTACAGTGGCGTAATATGCGTTTACGTTTCCGCTAGCGCGCCATTTTTTAGTGATGTTTATGTTACCATTGGCTTCTACGCCAAATGCATGCTGCGTGCTCAGGTTTACTGGAAATCGTCTGATCAATCCTGTTGTATCGGTTAGTGTAATGCGCTCAACCACACCGTCTGTTTTTCGGTAGTACAACGAAGCGAAAAGCGTGGCCTTATTCATTTGCTTTAAGTAACCAAACTCATAACTGTCGGTGTATTCTGGATTCAAATCTGGATTTCCGCCATAGTAATTTCTTGGATCAGTATAAGAGAAAAATGGAATCAATTCTCTAAAGCTCGGGCGACTCAACCTGCGGCTATAGCTTAATTGCAGACTGTTTTTGGTGTTGATTTCATAACTCAAATGCGCACTTGGAAATAGGTTGAAATACGTCCTTGGATTTTCGAGTTGACTCACCGTCAATACCGTTTTTATATCCGTGTATTCGGCACGTAAACCAGCTTGGTATTGTAGTTTTTTAAATTGGTTTGAAAGAATGGCGTATCCCGCATAAATATTCTCGGTATAGATCAACTCATCCGTAAAATCGGTAAGCGTTTGGCCATCGATATTCACGCCATAATCATTTTCAATCTCGCGCAATGAAGCGCGTACTCCTGTTTCAAATTTTGCCTTTTTCCCGAAAGGGTGAACATAATCTGATTGCAAAATATAATTGCGCTCGTCTTCGGTATTGTTAGAGTTTTGATAGCTCGGCAATACATCAGTTAAACTTGATGTTTGCACCAAGTCGGCCAATTCTGAATCATCATTTTGTGTAATGCGCAGATCCGTTTTCCATTCGCGGTCTTTTTGAGCGAATTTTTTGACGTGAGAAAGCGTTAGCTCAATGTCTTGCGAAGCTTCATTTTCATTTTCATTTCGATCTATTGATTCGATGGTATTGCCCTCGTTGTCAAAATCGGTATAACCAATGAGTGCGGTGTTTTTATTGCGGCTTTGCTTGAAAAGCACTGCTGTAGTAAGCGTATTTTTATCATTGATGAAAAAGTCGGCACCTACGCGAGCTACATGGTTTAGTCCGCCACGTGTATGATCGCGCGTGTTCTCGTATGCGTAAATGGTATCAGGACCGTTGTAATCTTGGAATGAATACCCGCGGCCAGGATTTTGGTTAAAATTTACACCATAACTCGTAAAAAGATTGACAGATTTTCTGCGATAGTTCACGCTAAAGTTTCCTCCATGGTTGTTTGGCAAACCAGTGTGTACCTCAAAAGCGCCATTAAAACCTTTTTGCTTCTCCTTTTTCAAAACGATGTTTATGATACCTACTTCACCCTCAGCCTCATATTTAGCTGATGGATTGGTTACCACTTCTATGCGCTCAATCATGTTGCCTGGCAGCATGCGCAAAGCATCGCCACTGCTTGCAATTCCAGATGGTTTTCCGTCAATCAATACGCGCACATTTTCACTGCCGCGCAAGCTCACGTTTCCTTCTATGTCAACATCTACACTGGGCACATTTTGCAAAATATCTGATGCATTGCTGCCAGCGTTGCTCAAGTCTTTGCCCACATTAAACACGCGCTTGTCTAGCTTCAATTCCATTTGACTGCGTTCGCCTTCCACCACAAACTCATCAAGCATTTGGCTTTGCTCGGTCATCGTGAGCTTACCAAGGTCTTTTATCAAGCCTTTTTGAATGTTCAATGGATCAATGATTAAATCATCAAATCCTAAGAATGTAATCAACAAATAATAGTTTCCCGGAGCGGCTAGCAATTCGAAATTTCCATCTAAGTCAGATGCGGCTCCACCCAATAAATTTGAATCAGGTTTTGAGTATAGCGCTATGTTAACAAAAGGAACAGATTCGCCATTTGCTTGAATGACTTTGCCTTTGATACCAGCTTTTGACTGGGCTAAAACGGTGTTTGGTAAGAGTAGGAGAGTGCTTGCAATGAAAAGAATAATGGTTCGTAGCATAAATATTTTTGGACGATTTTGTGTGTAGCAACACTTAACGCACTTGAGCATAAAAAAGGGAACAAGGACGGAAGTAAGTGCGACAAATGTTTTCACAACTGTCAATTCTAACCCTATCAACCTTCTTCTTAGTCCTTTGTTCCCTTTATTTCAATATGATGAATTCCTTGTTGGAATTTTAATCAAATAACGAGGTGCAAATTTAAGCGTTCCTTACATGTACGTCCATCTGTGGATAAGGAATATTAATATTTTCTTGGTCGAATCTTGTTTTAACCGTTTCGAGCATATCAAAATATACATTCCAATATTCTGGAGCATCAACCCAAACACGGGTTGTAATATTTACTGAACTATCGGCTAATTCGCCCACTCTTACAAATGGTTCTGGATCTTTATGAATGCGTTCATCTGCTTCAATGATTGATTTGATGATGTTTTTTGCTTTTTCAAAATCGTCACCATAACCAATGCCGAAAGAGAAATCAACCCTTCTTTGAGGCATGTGGCTAAAGTTGGTAAGCGAGCTATTGGCCAAACTGCCATTAGGAATCACGATGGTTTTGTTATCTGGCGTATTCATTATGGTGTAAAAAATTTGGATGGCGCTTACCGTGCCACTATAGCTTCCTGTATCAATGAAATCGCCCACTTTAAATGGTTTTAAAAGCAGAATGATAACTCCTCCTGCAAAGTTTTGAAGTGTGCCTTGAAGCGCCAAACCAACGGCCAAACCAGCAGCTCCCAATATAGCCACAAACGAAGTCATTTCTATGCTTGCCACACTAGCAGCCGTGATTACAACCGCCACTTTCATACCTATATTAAGTAGGCTTTTCAAAAATGGAATCAAGCTTGCGTCTACGTTGGCTTTGGTCATTAAATTACCTAATCGACCTACTATCATGTTTACGATCCACAAACCAATGATTAGCGTTGCTGCCGCTCCAATGAGTTTCATACCGTAGGTTAAAATAAATTCTTGTGCAGTAAGTGTCAGTTCTTCAATGTTTAGCATGCTTTTTCTAGATTAAAAATTTGATAAAATGCAACTTGCGTTCGTGCGCGAAGGTATGATTTCAAATTTTCTAGGTAAGAAAAGGGTTGTTTTCCTTTTCAAAACCGATAGTGGTTTCTGGGCCATGGCCACTGTACACTAAGAAGTCGTCACTCAAGGTAAAT
>CAZWXC010000305.1:0-4193 GCA_964637935.1 uncultured Flavobacteriales bacterium
TGCCCGAAAGCATTCGCCAAAATGCCGACCTGATAGACCAAAAACTGAGCGACATTCGCATTTGCGACCCTGCCATTGGTTCGGGTGCTTTTCCTGTAGGCTTGTTGCACGAATTGGTAAATGCAATGTTGGTACTGAAACCACATTTTAGTTACGATTACCTGACCAAAAAACTTGAAAAGTTTGAAATAAAGCACCGAGAAAGCGTCAGCGAAAGCCGCTACATCTACCGCCTGAAACGCCACATTATACAAGAAAGCATTTATGGGGTAGATATTGATGCCTCTGCAATTGACATTGCCCGCTTGCGTTTGTGGCTCTCTTTGGTGGTGGACGAAGACGACTTAGACCCTATTGAAACCCTGCCCAACTTGGATTATAAAATTGTGTGTGGCAACTCGTTGATTGGTTTGCCTGAAACTGCAATGAAGAGTTATAAGGTTGAAGAAGAACTAGAAGCCCTTAAAGAGCAATTCTACGACATTACAGACGAAACAAAAAAGAAAGCACTACGCCAAGAAATTAATAACAAAATACGTGAACTGCTGGACTCTGCTGAACAGTTTGCAGGATACAAAATAGACTTTGATTTCAAGCTCTTTTTCTCAGAAGTATGGCGGGATAAAGGTGGTTTTGATGTCGTGATTGGGAATCCGCCTTGGTTAGCATTGATTGGAAAGCAAATGCAAAAGTATAAAAAGGTAGACGAGTCAAAGAACCTGAAAATTTATAAAGAGCAATACATTTTTAACTCATATATGCCCAATCTTTACGAGTTCTTCTTGCAAAAGGCACACAGAATACTTGCAAATAGAGGAACACTAACATTAATTATTCCAGATAGATTTGGCTTTAATGATTCGTCTTATGAATTAAGAAAGTTTTTTGCTGATAATAGTCTTCTCAACGAAATTGTGTATAAGTGGGATTTTCCACAAATAATTACCGAGACTATGACATTTATATGTCAAAAAAGGCAACCCCCTTCGAACTACTCATTCTACATTAAGAATAAAAAAGATTCTGTTTCAATTAGAGAGGAATTATCAATACTTAAAAAGGATTCAGAGCTAATTTTCAGAAGTTACGAAAGTGAAGAGATAAGGACATTAATTCAATTAGTGAGTGAAATTAGTGAACCACTTTCTTGTTACGCAAAATCTACTTCTGGATTTGGTGCCGTTGCAGGTACTATTTCAGATGAAAGAGAAAATGATTTACAAATGGAAGTTTTGAAAGGCTCTTCTATTAAACCATTTACGATCTTAAAGCCCTATTTCTTTGAATTTATTAGTACTAATTTAGGAGGTAGAACTCGAGATATTGATAAACTATCTAAAAATCCAAAAACTTGTTTGAGAAAAACGGGATACCCTATAATTTGTTCATTTGATACTTCTGGAAGGTATCCTGAGCAATCACTGTATTTTTTCTATGAAGTAAAAAAAGAAATAAGCGATAAATTTTTGCTTTTGTATTTTAATTCAGATTTAGCCAACTTTTACTTTTGGCACTATCTCGGAACAAACTTAGAGAGCACACCACAGTTAAAGAATAAGGATTTGGATAGATTTCCTATTAACGTTAAAGGAATATCATTAGAACCCTTTAATATAATTGCTGATTATCTATTGGAAACAAGTCAAAATAATAATAACTCTTTAATTCTATCATTTTACAAAGGACTTTCAAATTCAATTGTACTTGAATCAATTTTCACAAGTCAATTTAGAGAGGCAGGCAAAGAAATCCTAAAGCATTTGGGTGACCTGAAACCCATTACAGATGAGATGAGCGAAGAAGAAAAGCTGGCCATCATCCAAAGTGAGTTTGAGCGGTTGTACGACCCCAACCACCCTGTTCGCTTTGCCATAGAAACGCTGGATAGTGTGGAGGAAGTGAGGATAATTAAGGAGGCACTAAAATGAAAATTCAAAGTATAACCATAAACAAGTATAAGGCATTTACTAAGGAAGAAAAAATTCCGGTTGGTGGCTCTAATGTTTTCATTTACGGTGAAAATGGTAGTGGGAAGAGTTCTTTTTATTACGCCTTGAAAGACTTTTTTCAATCAAGCGTAGAAACCGTAAAAATGGCTGAGTTGAGAAACTTCAATTTGACTGATGGGGGAACTGACTGTTCCATAAAAGTTGAATTTGATGGCGAGATAGTTAAAACTCTAAATGAGACAACCAAAGACACTAACACCACACAAATTACTGATGCGAATAGATTAAAAAGCTTTTTGACGTATAAACACTTATTAGGTGTTCATAACGTCAAAATTTCAGATAAGATTGATGTATTTGAATTAGTAGTAAATGGGGTTTTAAAACATTTCAAGTCTGAGTTGATTACTGAAAATATTGAATTATGGAAACTTTGGAATGATACAGTTATAGAACACGATAAACCGTTCGGGAAGGGGAAACAATTCTATAAAAAGACCCAAAAAAAGGCATCCGTTGAAGATAAAGCTCGTAAGGTCAATAAAGCACTTGACATTTTATTTCATTCAACTGGTTCAGATTATTTAGCTCCTTTTGTTAATAGAGTTCTAAAAAAACTCTATCCTGAAATGAAAATTCAGTTTACCCGAAGAAACATTACAATCAATGAAAGGGGGCGAATAGAGCAATTTCCTGTAATCAATTTGCAAGTTTATGAAAATGGTAATTCAATAGATGCACATAGTCCGCATTTTGCATTGAACGAAGCAAAGCTTTCTGCCATAGCAATAAGTATTTTTTTGGGTGCAATCATCAAGCAAAGTCCTTTTTCACCCATTTTAAAACCCCTTTTTTTAGATGATATTTTAATTGGTTTGGATAATGAAAATAGGTTAAGGTTATTGAATTTGTTAAAAGAAACAGATGTTCCAGAAGCAGATAAAGTATTTAAGCATTTTCAAATATTCATAACAACATACGATAGACATTGGTATGAGGTGTCTAAAATTAACTTAACGGGTTGGAAATTTATTGAATTCTATAAAAGCACCACTGGGCCGCAAATTATTCATAACAATAAAACTCCATTAGAAAAAGCAAGAGCATACTTTGAAGCATTTGACTTTCCTGCGTGTGCTAATTATTTACGAAAGGAATGTGAGCGATTATTAAGAAGCAAACTTTTAGAAACTTTTACAGTTAGCGAAGGAATAAAAGGACTTATTAAACCAATCAATTTAGAGACACTAATTGACCGTTTAAAAACATATTACACAGAACTTGGTATTGAACCACCAAATGAATTGATAGATAACTTGCAGAACTACAAAAGTATTCTGTTTAACCCAATGTCGCACAGCGATATTGAAAGCCCAATTTACCGCAAAGATTTGGAACTTGCTTTCCAGACGATTCAAGCTTTAGATACTATTGTTTTACCGAAGAGAATCGTAATTATTGAGAAGGGAACTCTTTTTAATCTTTCACTACCAGCAATAAACTATACAGCACAAGTTGAAATAGCAAGAGACATCTATTTGGTTGAACACAACGGAGCAAAAACTGAAACTACAATTAGTTTCTTCTTCAAAACTTGGACTAGATTAGGAATTGAATACGCAGTTCCAACTGGTGATCCAGCAATCGTATTAAGTAATCTAAAGCTACTTGAACGAGTGAAATCCAACCCATACACTTTGGAAGTTGCAGTTAACGAATTAAACAAAACATACAGACACAGAGGAGTTGCAGAAATAAATATTCAAGACCTAAGAGTTGCATTAACTTTAGCTGGAGGAGAAATACTGAATGACTTAATAGAAAATTCAAAACTATGATGCCAACCCTTCACAGCCACACACATTGGCAAGTCGCTCAAAGCCGACCCTCACGCCAAAACTTGCCAAAGAGTATGGCTGCCCCAACGCACGAACGAAAAAAAAGAAAATAAAGCACGAAAGCACAACAATCGCTATAAAAACATGTCCTTCGGCACACGTTTTATAGCGGGGCCTTTGTAGCGCATTAAAAAAACGAAATAATGGACGAAAGAGAAATCAGAAAGTCTTGGAGAAAATTGATAATCCCGTTTGTCAGCGGACTAATTATTCTCATTACAGCAATACTCTTCCATCGCCTTGGCAGCAAACGACCAGGACCACAGACACTTTGGATATTTGCAGGAGTATTAGAAGCAATCTTCACACTTTTTCCGGGAATCAAAATGATCAAATTTCGTCAATA
>CAZWXC010000306.1:0-4186 GCA_964637935.1 uncultured Flavobacteriales bacterium
TGCAACTTGGCAGTCATTTCCACGAAAGTGAAAAAACATGCTTGGTCACTGGTGGCGGTGCTTACAATTTAGCACTGATAGATGCCATTAAAAGCCACTCGAAGTGCAGAATAGAATTACCTGATAGAGAACTAATCGACTTTAAGGAAGCCATTTGTTTTGCATTTTTAGGACTTAATCGTTTGCTAGAAAAACAGAATATATCAAAGACTGTTACGGGCGCAAAACTGAACTCAATTGGCGGAGCAATTTATTTACCTCCTTTAGCAGATTAGCCTTAACGTTTCGGACAAAAACAGGGTTAAAATTTACTAAGCTGGCATACCGCTTTTTTTACATTTGCACCGGTTTCAAAAAGCCAAAAAAGTCGCAGAATGAAAGATTTATTAGAAAAGTTCGAGAATAAAGCTCCTGAAATAGTTTTTGAATGGAGTGATTCGGAAACCGAAGCTAAGGGCTGGGTGGTAATAAATAGTTTGAGAGGTGGAGCCGCTGGAGGTGGCACGAGAATGCGCGTTGGTTTAGATAAACGTGAAGTTGAATCGTTGGCAAAAACGATGGAAGTAAAGTTTACGGTTGCGGGACCTCCAATTGGTGGCGCAAAAAGTGGAATCAACTTCGACCCAAAAGATCCTAGAAAAGATGGTGTTTTAAGACGTTGGTATAAAGCCGTATTTCCTCTATTAAAGAGCTATTACGGAACTGGCGGAGATTTAAATGTGGATGAAATTCATGAAGTGATTCCAATCACAGAAAGTAATGGGCTTTGGCATCCGCAAGAAGGCATAGTAAACGGACATTTTAAGCCAGATGCAGCTTCTCACCTAAAAAAAGTAACACACCTCAGAGATGGTGTTTCTAAAATATTATCTGACGCCAAGTTTTCACCAGAGGTTGATCGCAATTATTTGGTTGCTGACATGATCACTGGTTATGGGGTTTCTGAAGCAGTGAGACATTATTATCAGATTTGGAAAAGCACAGATTTGCAAGGCAAAAGAGTGATTATTCAAGGCTGGGGCAATGTAGGTTCGGCAGCGGCATTTTACATGGCGCAAGCTGGTGCAAAGGTTGTTGGGATTATCGATCGGGTTGGTGGATTGATCAATGAGGATGGATTCACTTATGATGAAATCAAAACATTATTCTTGAACAAAAATGGCAATGCTTTAAAAGCAGACAACATGCTTTCTTTTGAAGAAATAAATGAGAAAATCTGGAGCATTGGAGCTGAGGTTTTCTTGCCTTGTGCTGCTTCAAGACTCATCACTCAAGAACAAGCCGACACCATGATAAACCATGGGCTTGAAGTAATTTCTTCGGGTGCAAATGTTCCTTTTGCAGATCCACAAATTTTCTTCGGTCCAATTGGCGACAACGTTGACAATCGCATTAGCTTGTTACCCGATTTTATTGCCAACTGCGGTATGGCTCGGGTTTTTGCTTTTTGCATGAGCGATGAATATGTTCAAACTGATGAAGCCATTTTTGGAGATGCCTCCAAAACGATTAAAAATGCACTTACCAAGGTGCATTCAAAAAGCAGTGCTGATACCAAAATTGCGAAGACGGCTTTTGAAATCGCATTAAAACAACTGGTTTAACCGCAACACCTTGGGCGAGCTTGAGCAGTATATAAGCAAAATTGTTTTAGGCAATTCAGTTGGCGACTATCTCATCGTAATTGGTGCTTTAGGGGCCACAGCTTTGTTCAATGCTTTTCTTTCTCATCGAATTAGCGACCTGCTTTTTAAGCTTATCACCAAGCATAACACTAGCTTAGATAAAGACACGCTTTATAAGTTAATTTCAAAACCACTAAGAAACATTATAACGCTTTTGGTTTTGTTTGCTTGCACCTCACACCTTGAATATCCAGAATCTTGGGATATGGCACCCAAAAGTGAGTTTGGCTTAAGTCTGGTTTTGCATAGAGTTTACTTAGGTGTATTGATCCTTAGTTTTACGTGGGCTAGCCTAAAATTTTCAGAATTTTTAGGCCTGCTATTAATGTCAAAAGCTGAACTCACCGAGAGTAAATCTGATGATCAAATCATTCCATTTTTAATAGAAATACTGAAGATTTTAGTTGTAACCTTCGGAATATTTTTCTTGATGGGAGCAGTATTTAAGGTAGATATAGGCGCCTTAATTGCTGGTTTAGGAATTGGTGGTTTGGCGTTAGCACTTGCCGCAAAAGAAAGTCTTGAAAATTTACTGGCTTCATTTGTCATTTTCTTTGACAAACCATTTGTAATAGGAGATTTAGTGCAAGTAAACGGTATAGTTGGTACAGTAGAAAAAATTGGATTTAGAAGCACGCGCATCCGAACACTCGAAAAAAGTTACTTAACACTTCCAAACCGTCAGATGATTGATAACACGCTCGATAACTTGAGCATGCGCACATTCAGAAGAGTAAGTTTCAATATTGGTGTTGAATATGGCACCACCGAGCAGCAGCTAAAAGCTATAGTAACAGAAATTCAGAAATACATTGACGAACACCCTAACACCAACCAAGATGGCGAAATTCATTTCATGGAGTTCGGGTCAAGCTCATTAGATATCATGGTCTTGTATTATATAGACACCATGGACTGGAGCATTTTTCTTAGAATTAAAGAAGAAATAAATTTTGAAATAATGCGCATTGTAAAAGATAACAATGCCGAATTTGCTTTTCCTACACAAACAATTCATCTCGCTAAAAGTTAAAAACAGAACCGTATGTACATTTTAATGGTCGTAGTCTTTGTTCTAGGTTATCTCGCGATAGCATTAGAACACCCTATCAAAATCGACAAAGCAGCTAGCGCATTGCTTATTGGCGCAATTACTTGGACAATTTTTGCGCTTGGCGCGGATATTATCTTAGAAGGAAGTCCTCAACTAGCCGAGTACTTGCACGAGTATGGCTTATTAAACAATGGCGAAACAACCACACCGTTGCATTACGTAACCCACGAATTAAGCCACCATATTTCTAAAATTGCAGAAATACTTTTCTTCCTTCTTGGTGCAATGACCATTGTAGAATTGATCGATGCTCACGAAGGTTTTGCATTAATCACCGATAGAATCAACACTACAAGCAAATCTAAATTAATGTGGATTTTATGCTTGTTGACTTTCTTCCTGTCAGCAGCGCTTGACAATCTTACTACAGCGATTGTAATGTCAGCCCTACTTAAAAAGCTTGTGAAAAACAAAGAAGACTTGTGGCTTTATGCTGGTATGATCATCCTCTCGGCTAATGCTGGTGGTGCATGGTCGCCAATTGGAGATGTTACCACAATTATGCTTTGGATTGGTGGTCAGGTTACCGCTGCCAATATTGTGCTCAAACTTCTAGTTCCATCCTTAGTATGTCTTATTGTTCCATTGATTGTATTAAGCTTCAGAATGAAAGGCGATGTGCAGCGCAAACTTGGAATGGTTGAGAGAGAGCACCTTGAAGACCGCACCACGCCTTTCGAACAAAGGACAGTATTGTTTTTAGGTGTCGGAGCTTTATTGTTCGTTCCAGTGTTTAAAACAGTGACTCACTTACCTCCTTTTATGGGAATTCTTTTGGGATTAGGCATACTTTGGACAGTAACTGAAATCATGCACCGATCTAAAAACAAAACAGATAAAACGAAACTATCCGTTATAGGTGTTCTTCAAAAAGTTGATACCCCAAGTGTTCTTTTCTTTTTAGGAATTCTTGCTGCTGTTGGTTCCTTGCAATCTGCTGGTCACCTTACTATTTTGGCTAAGTTTCTTGAAGAATCGATCGGAAACATGTATGCAATAAACATGGTGATTGGAGTACTAAGCTCTATAGTAGATAACGTGCCATTAGTAGCTGGTGCCATGGGAATGTATGATCTATTGCCAGAAGGCGCGGCCGCCATTGCAGGTACAGCCTATCCTGTAGATCACTCATTTTGGGAATTCTTAGCTTACTGTGCCGGAACCGGAGGAAGCATCCTTATCATTGGTTCTGCAGCTGGTGTAGCGGTTATGGGTATCTTGAGCGTAGACTTTATTTGGTATTTGAAAAAGATTTCTTGGTTAGCTTTTATCGGCTATGTTTCAGGAGCTGCGGTATTCATTTTATCGGATCTTTTCTTGCATTAAAAGCTTTTTTCAATTTTTCCTTAAAAGCGGTCTTAAGTTTTCTTAAGACCGCTTTTTTTTG
>CAZWXC010000307.1:0-4150 GCA_964637935.1 uncultured Flavobacteriales bacterium
GTTTTTGTTGTCATTTTATTTGTTTTTTTGTCGTTTTGCTACACTTGCAGGTAACATTTGTGTATGTCACGAGTTGATATAGCCCGATTTGTCACAAGTGTCGTTAATTATTTATTTATTAGTTTGTTAAGTCCGTTTTTTAGTTGTTTTTTCATGCTAAGTGTTTGCAAAAAACCTTTAATTTTTAGCCGTTTTTAATCGACTAGAAACGGTCACACTTTTTAATCGATTGATTAACCAAAAATGCATAAAGCATCTTCATAAAGCAATAGTTAGCGCTAGTCATTGTTTAGAAGAGAAAAATGCCTTGTCATTATTGTGCGTTCTTTTTAGAATGAGAATAAACCGATAGCGATTATCGCAAAGCCAAACCAGTAAAAAGCCTTGACTATTTTGATTAAATCTGCCTCATGCTCTATGAAGAACTTGATCGGCTGTTTGTGCAAATTGTTTGCATTGTGTTTTTTATGAAAACGAAAAGCACTTCCAATCATCCATTGAGGAACGAACCGGTTCCAGATGGCTACTGTAGCAAAAATCAATAATACTTGACCTAGCTTTTCGAAGATGGTCATCAAAATGTATTAACGCGTTTGAATTGGGGAAAATAAAACTTTTTTGGCAATCAACCAACCGTCACAACTTCTCAAAACCATAATCGCGCTCTACTTTGGCTATGCGGGTTTTAAACGCGCTGTACCATTGGCTGCGGCCCTTATTCCTTGCTAAGGTGTGTTCAGCGTTTTCTTTCCAGTTTTTGATGGATTCTAAATCGCGCCAATACGAAACCGTAATGCCAACGCCATCACGTGCAAACTCAATTCCTAAAAAGCCATCTTGCTGCTCGGCAAGCTTTACCATTTGGTCGGCCATGTCTCCGTATTGGTTGTCAACTTCGGTGCGCAGCTAAGTAAAAATTACTGCGTAATAAGGCGGTTTTGGTGTGTTAGCAATCATGGGTTTGGTGGTAATTGGATGATTTGGTTTAAATGATGCTCAAGATGCTTAACATAGTCTACAAAAAGCCCTTCTAACGTCATTAATTCACGGTCGATCATCACCTTTCTTTTGAAATGATCTGGTGATATATGCTTCACTATTTCAAGCAAATGCACATTGTAAGCTGTCCAAAAATGAATGATGTTCTCATGATCCATTTCTTGGTAAAAATTGAATTTATTCCATTGGTTTTGATCGTATGCAATAGCAGGATTGCTTTCAAACTGACCACGAACAAACCTGTGATGGTTGTTTGTGGCGCTATCAATCAAATGTCCAAGAATCTCCTTTTTGCTCCATTTTTCAGCAGATGGTTTCAGCGATAATTCTTCTTCGCTCAGCGCGTTCAAAAGCGGTGGAACAGAATCCAAGATATGACTTAACCTGTGGATGGATGCTTTTACCATGGCTACTTTTCGGTGTAAAATTCATAGGTAATTTTCGCAATGTCAGCAATCAATGCTTCAGCGTTTTCAAAGCCATCAGTGGTATTATGAATAAAGACTGCGATATAAATTTTGCGCTGATCTGGTAATTCAATAATGCCAACATTGTTGACCGCACCAGTTAAACCTTGGTCATTGGTAAAGGAAGTTCCAGCGCGCTGCGCAATGGTCACATTTGGCAGTTTACCTTTTAGCCTTTTGGTGCCTGTATTGCTCGTTACCATTGCCTGATACAGCCATTGGGTATGTTCTTCATTCAGAAGTTTTCCTTCAACAAATGTTTTCAGAAGTTCGGTATAAGCATTTGGTTTGGAAGTATTTACAAACTGCGAATCCCAATCGCGATGCATATCTTCTTCTGTATTTCTGATCACAAAACCTTCATGAGCTATGAATTTCTCCACCGTTTTTGGTCCGCCCAGCAAGTTAAAAAGCACATCGGTAATGTTGTTGTCGCTATCCACCACCATCCATTTCAACGCTTCTTCTAGTGAGATAAAAAGATCGCCTTCCGGATGTATCTTTTTGAAAGGACTATAGGTGTTTTCGCGCAAAGCTTCAGCTGATATATAGACTTGTTGATCCAATTGAAACTCGCCTTTTTCTGCCCTCGACAAAACAGCCAAGGCCATTGGGAATTTCACGGTACTCATCATCGGATATCGCTTTTCGCCATTGATATCGAGTTTGTTACCCGAACCTGGCTCAATGATAGAAATTCCAATATCAGCATGAACCCCAGCTATAAGGCTTTCAAGCTTGCTTTTGAGTTCATTTTGTGCCTGAGCCGAAGCTGAACAAGAAGACAACAATAGGATTGCCGTGATGCTTAAAATTCTGAAAAAGATCATTGGATAAGCTGTGATTTAAAGGGTCTAGAATGGGATCATTTTTTAATTAAAAATCTGAATTCAAGGGCTTCACAAGCTTAAACAAATAATAGAAAAGAAGCTTTAGTTTTTTCAAGGTTATAAGCTGTAAACTAAAATCTGAAGGTTGATCGGCTATAAAACCTACAAACGCTGAGAAAGCACCGATTCAGCAATTTTCTCCGCACACTTTTCGCCATCAATGGCAGCAGAAACAATGCCGCCTGCATATCCAGCGCCTTCGCCACAAGGATAAAGTCCGCTGATGCGAATATGCTGCAACGTGTCACGATCACGCGGAATGCGCACTGGGCTTGAGGTGCGCGATTCGGGAGCATGCACCACAGCTTCGTTGGTTAAATAACCGCGCATGCTTTGATCAAACTCTTGAAACCCTTTTTGCAAAGCACGATGAATGAATGCTGGCAACACTTCGCCCATGTTTACCGAAGCCGTACCCGGCACATACGAGGTTTTGGGAATATCGGCTGAGCGCTTTCCATTCACAAAATCGGTCAAACGTTGCGCGGGCACGCGCTGTGTTTCGCCAGCCAAATGCCAAGCGCGCTGTTCAATTTGCTTCTGAAATTCCATTCCCGCCAAGGGACCAAAAGCAGCAAAATCTTTAAAATCTTCGAGACGCAATTCTACTACCACGCCAGAGTTGGCGGTGCTTTGGTCGCGCTTGCTTGGCGACCAGCCGTTGGTCACTACTTCGCCAGGAGTAGTGGCACAAGGTGCAATTATGCCACCCGGACACATGCAAAAACTGTAAACTCCTCGCCCATTCACTTGCTTTACGATGCTGTAAGGCGCTGGCGGTAAAAACTCGCCACGCACATCGCACTTGTATTGTGCGCTATCTACAAAAGACTGTGGATGCTCAGCTCTAACGCCCAATGCAAAGGGCTTTGCCTCTATTTCGATGCCTTTGTGATGCAGTAATTCGAAAATATCTCGAGCGCTGTGACCCGTTGCCAAAATCACGTGCTTGGTTTTCCATTGTTCGCCATTTTGCGTTGCTACACCTGCAATTTGGTTTCCTTTTAGAATAAAATCAGTCACACGTTTTTCAAAACAAACCTCACCACCTTGAGCAATAATCCGCTCGCGCATGGCTTGAATAATGCCCGGCAATTTGTTCGTACCAATATGCGGATGTGCTTCGCGTAAAATGTCGCGTGTGGCGCCAAAAGCAACCAAAAGTTCAAGAATACGCTGCACATCGCCCCGCTTTTTTGATCGTGTATAAAGCTTGCCATCGCTATACGTTCCCGCTCCACCTTCGCCAAAACAGTAGTTAGAATCAGGATTTACAATGTGCTGTTGGTTCAAGGCTTTTAAATCTCGTCTGCGTGCTCTGATGTCCTTTCCGCGTTCTAAGACAATGGGTTTCAGTCCGCTTTCAATGCATTTTAAAGCAGCGAAAAGTCCAGCAGGCCCAGCGCCCACAATGATCACTGGTTCAGCATCTTTTACTTCCTTGTATTCGGGTAAATCCATTTCGCTTTCGCGGAAATCTTCACCGATATAGGCCGTCACTTTCAGGTTGATTTTCACCTGCCGCTGACGTGCGTCAATAGAGCGTTTTTCAATTTCCACGTGTCTGATTTCGCTGGGCGAAATGCGCAGTTCGCGCGCTACTTCTTGTTGCAGCAATGATGGCGATGCCGCGGTTTCAGGGTCAGTTTGAAAAGAGAGCTCTTTTTGCATGCTGCAAAGAAGTGATAGATTTTGCCACAAATGACACGAATTAGCACGAATTATTTCCGCTAAAGCGGATTTGGATTACCGCAAAGGCACGAATCATATCTGGAGATTGAGCGCGATCAACGA
>CAZWXC010000308.1:0-4144 GCA_964637935.1 uncultured Flavobacteriales bacterium
CTCAAAGTAATTACCAATGATTTCACAATTATTTTGCGAATATGAATACAACCCCATGTAATAAAAGTCAGTGAAAGTGTTGTTGATGAACTTGTTGTTTTGTTCAAGGTCTGCGGTGCTAGCACCGTACCAATAAAATTGATATGAACCACCGTAAACAGTGTTGTTTTCGAAAGTGCAGTTATTAGCATTGTTTCCAGCTCCTGTATTGTTGAATACAACACTGTTAAAGGTGCTGGTAGTGCTGACTAATGTGCCCGAAAGGTTGCAGTTTTTTATGGTTATAAACTCGTTTGTTGCTATGTACTCCAACACTCTTGAATAAGTAGTTCCAGTGGCGGTCATACTTATGCTATCAATGGTAACGTGCTGTGCACCATTAAATTTCCACAAGAAATTGTCTGTAGTACCCGCAGCGGTATAGGTTTGATTTGCCAATGCTGTATTTGTTGGGTCTGACTTGAAAGTAATTGTGTTTACAGAGCTAGATCCTGATATGGCATTAAGCGTAACGCTTTCATTATAAGTACCATCATCTATTAAAAAGGTAGTTGGGCCACAAACACCAAAGGCATCCAAAGCTGCCACAGCTGCGCCAATACTTGAATAGTCTGCACCTGTAGCGCCAATTGTGTAGGTTCCACTTAGTGAAGAGGCAAAAACTTCGGTAATTGTGTCGTTCAGGTTAGAAGTATCAGCGATTCCATTAGGGTTAGAGGTCCAAATTTTTACTGTTTTTGGTATGCTATTGATTACCAAGTTGCCAAGAGTAACGTTAGCGGTGTTGTTACCTGTTCCGCCAGCTGTGTCTAGGGTAGAAGTATAGCTTGAAGGAGTTTGAAGAACACCATTTACTGACCAGTTTACTGTTACAGGATTGATTGCGTTAGTTCCATAGTTTTTGATTGTGGCTGTTACTGGGAATGTTCCGCTACAAACAGGTAAAGTCGGACTTACAAATTCTTGAGCGCCCGCATCGTTAGGACCATTCGGAAGCACTTCGTAGGTCAAAAATCCAGTAAAAAATCTTGGATTATTAGTTGCTCCATATCCAACAAAAGCTCCACCTATTTGGTAGTCACCTACATACATTGTTACACCACTTGGCGAGGTGAAGGTGTTGGGAGTGCAAGAGCCCACACCAATGCCGCTGTAGTTGTTAGCGCCTGTAGTGTAAGCCGCAAACCTCCAAGTTTCACCTGCTGGCATTATTAAGCTCATACCGCTGTTAAAGGTGTTAATACCCGTTGCGGTAATTCCTGATACGGTTTGAGTTGCAGCCATTGTCCATGTTGGTCCTGCTAAGGTGCCATAAGTGCCACTTAAGCTAGTTGTGCTATACCAAAGTTGACTTGTAGTTCCGTTGTGGGTAGTGGTAGAATACCTACCCATGTCCGTTATTAGAATATCTGCACCACTGTTGTTTGAAATAACGAAAGTGATAGCGAAGCCATTTCCTGAACTATTTGTTCCTGTGTAGCCCGTACTTCCTAACGTGGTGTTAATGGTTTCTTGGGCCCTAGCTTGGTTGAGATTTACCAATGCCATTAAAGCTAAAACCAAAGTGATTTGGATTAATTTTAATGAATGGAGGGTTGAGCGTAAAGGTTTTTTCATACGTGTTTGATTTAATTAGTTGACACACTTGATTGGTGTGAAGTAAAATCAAAATCACGCTTCCTGATTTGGGGTTTTTTAAATGCAAATCTGCATTGTTATAAGGCTATTTGTTTATTGATTGCTAAAACTTAGATGCTGGTTTTTTAGGTAAGTCATTATAAATGAGTATTTAAATGGACAGAAATTGGACTTTAGAACTTCGTATTTCTTGGATTGAGAGATGTCATTTTGAAATAGCCATTTAATTTAAACGTCATGAAAATGTTGCGAAATGCAAAGAATACCGATGTAGTTAATCATTTGAGGTTAATTCAGGGTTAAGGAGTTATTAAATGGTTTGATAAAAAAAAGGCGCGGTGACTTAACCGCGCCTTTTTGGTTTTTGGATAAAAAGCTGTATTACTTGCTTATTACAGCATTTGAATATGTGCTGATTTCGTTAGCAGTAACTTTTAAAATGTAATTTCCAGATGGCAGATTAGTTGTATTAATCGTTAAACTATTACTATTCTGATTAGCTGTTTGAAGTACAATTCTTCCAGTTACATCAATTACATCTACACTCACATTTTCAACATTATTGTCGAAACGGATATTCCAGTTATCACTCGTTGGATTAGGGAAAACAACATAACCTTTAGCAGCTGCATTTTCATTGATTCCTAATACATCAGGAACAATGAGTGATGTAGTTGTACCAGTTCCGCAATCATTAGTAATTGACAAGCTAACTGTGTATTGAGGTACTGAACTTGGGTTACTCCAGTTATAGTTGTGAGATGGATTTGCTTGAGTTGATGTACCACCATCGCCAAACTGCCACAAGTAGGTAGCATTTGAGCCAACATTTGCTGACGCATCACTATTAAAGAAGTAGATAGTTCCTGCGTGTGTTTCTGTAATGTTTGCAATTGGCTCATCAATGATATTCACATTGAATGAATCAGAAGAAACACAACCGAATACATCTGTAGCGGTAACTGCATAATCGCCAGAAGCATCAAAGGTGTTAGTAGCCGCACTTGGTGAATTACCACCACTCCAGCTGTAACTTGTTCCACCTGCAATTGCAACAGAAATTGAAGCAGGTAAATCTGCTTCACAAGGCTCAATATCTAAAACGTCAACACCTTCACTTTGAGTTACTACTGTGCTAGCCGTGCTCTCGCAACCATCTTCAATTTTGGTTACTGAATAAAATCCGGGTGCAGACACATCAATAGAAACGGTGTTTTCATTGTTTGGGAACCATGTAACCATGGATGTTGCGCCACCTCCTGGGTTTAGCGTTACAGTTTCACCAGAGCAAATATGCACGCTATCACTTAACATGGCTGGTGCTACTAATGTAATATTTACGTTGTCAGAAGCAGTACCACATGCTGTTGAAACACTTGCAGATATAACGAAGGTTTGTGATCCGCCAGTTGGTGTAACAACATAAGTTGGCGTGTTATAAATGGTTCCATCAACATCCCAAGCAACTGAGTTTACTAAGCTAGAATCACCTACAGTAAGTGTTAAAGAACCTTCGCAAAGTGTAGTGTCTGGACCAAGATTAACTCCTGCTAAGCCATAAAATTCATAGGCTCCAGGATCTGGCGTGGTTGTACTTCTTGTTACACTATTAACATCATCTGGAGTACTTGCGATAGGCGTTCCAATGTTGTCAAGGGTGTCATTACAGAAAGTTCCAGTAACAATGTCAATGAAGTTAGGATCAATTTCTAAACTGTTTTCATCCATGTTAGAAACACTCTGCCAAGCGGCAAGGTCAGTATAATTGGCATTGTTATACAATAAAGTTGTTCCTTCTGAATAGTAAACGTTGTTATCTCCTAACAAAGGATCAGCACTAGTACCATAATATGCTAAACCGCTACCATAGTTTACCATGATGTTGTTTGCTATACGGCCGAAATCACTACTTGAATTGTAAATGGCTCGTGCAGATGTACCGCCACCTCTCACAATTACAGTGTTGTGCACCAAATCGTTCAGTTGATTGCTGATGATATACATTCCATAATATGTTGTACTAGTATTATTAGTATCACCTACCGAGATCACATTATTTGCTACCACACCTGGGTTATTGAATGAAGTAGCATCATTATATCCTAAGTACATACCATAAAGCGGCCATGGAGCGTCAGGTTCACCATATACATGATTCTTGGTGATTTTTGAATTGTCACAGTAATAAGCCGTAAGTCCTCTACCAGAAGTATAAGTAGCTTTTGAGTGAATGGTGTTTTGATCAAACAGTAAGTTCAATTGGTAGTAAATGTAAGCTCCCCAATAGTATTGATCAACAAATTCATTACCTACAAATTCGTTTCCTACTTCTTGTGAGGTTGTTCCTGAACCCCACCAATAAAAAGCATAGCTTCCATTCTTAAAGGTGTTATTGTAAAACTTATTGTTGTGATTTAATGTACCAGATGCTGAGTATACCAACACATCCAAAGTAGAAGTACTAGTAGAGTCATTATTTCTAAAATAACACTCTTCAAATCGGTTG
>CAZWXC010000309.1:0-4129 GCA_964637935.1 uncultured Flavobacteriales bacterium
CTAGGATCTGTTTTTCAGCCAAAAGCAAAACCTTGGATCAATGCAGAAGGTGCAAGCTCAGAAGAAATGATGAAGCAAATAGACCAATGTCCATCAGGCGCATTGAGCTATTATAAAAATGAAGAAGGAAAAAACACACCAATGGACGTGAGTGAATTGACCAAAATAGAAGTGATTCCTAACGGTCCTGTGCGCGTGCATGGCGATGTTGAAATCACACACAGCAACGGAGCAGTAGAAAAGCGCGAACGCATTACTGCACTTTGCCGCTGCGGCATGTCGGCCAACAAGCCTTTTTGCGATGGCACCCACAAGCGCGAAGGCTGGCAAGAAGCCTAAGCAAACACCTCTTCTATTTCCACCTCGTTTGGATTTAATAATTGCAAGGATGCCACTAGTTCGAGCGCATCAAATTTTGAGGCCATTTCAGCAATAAACCAAACTTTGGTTTGGCTTTTATTCATGTAAAAAGACTGAAGTACTTTGCCCTTAAAAAGCTCTTGAACTCGTGTGTTTTCAATGTCAGTGAGTCCATTTTCAAAATCCGCTATTTGCTGATTTCTTTGATAAGAAATAATATACGTTTTCATGATGCTATAAGGGTTGTTTCAATTTCAACCTTGCTTTGCAGCGTTTTGTGTACCGGACATTTCGCTGCAATTTGCATTAGCTTTTCTCGCTGTTCAGCGTCTAAATCACCGATCAATTCTATCTTTTTCGAAATATGATCAAGGTAGGTTCCAGACTTTGATTCGTCTTCCATATCAGCCACGTGCTTTTTGCTGTGTGTGATGTATACGAAGGCTTCTTCAAGCGGCCATTTTTTGCGCTCGGCATAAAGTTTCATGGTCATTACGGTGCAAGCAGCAAGTCCGGCATTTAGCAATTCATAGGGCGAAGGACCAAAATCATCTCCACCCACATCGGCCGGTTCGTCAGCCGTTAAGCTGTGTTTTAGGGTCTGAATACTTGTCGTGAAATTGTTTTGCGTCAAATCTAGATGCCCAACCACTTGCTCGTTTTTGGTATCTAGTTTTTCTTTTTCCCTTTCGGGGAAATAGCGCTTTACCCAACTTCCAATCACATCGCCCGCATAAAGGCTATCTCGCTCATCAGCAAGTAAATGATCTGCACCATCTAAACTCACAAAACTCTTCGGATGAAAAGCTGCTTGAAACAATTCTTGCGCGCTATTTACACTTACCGTTTTATCAAATGGCGCGTGCATGATCAGCATTGGTTTCTTCAGTTCATGCAATATTTCAAGTACATCTGTTTTATCAAAATCTTGAATAAATTCATTGTTGATCTTGAAAGGTCGCCCGCCAATATTCACTTCTACTTCGCCCTTCTCGGCCACTTCATCAATCGCATGCGAAAAATGCTGTTTGGTGTGCTGTACACTACTCGGAGCACCAAGCGTTGCAATAGCTTTTACCTCAACCAATTTAGATGCAGCCACAATTACTGCGGCTCCACCCAATGAATGCCCAACCAACAATGCTGGCGCAGCATAATGTTTGGTCATGTAGCCGTGCACCGCAATCAAATCGTCAACATTGGCCGAAAAATGACTTTCGGCAAACTCACCTTCACTCCTACCCAATCCTGTAAAATCGAACCGGACCACACCAAAACCATGGTTGGTAAGTGCACGGCTTATGTTTCGAGCAGCGTTTAAATTGCTGCTACACGTAAAGCAATGTGCGAAAATGGCAAAGTGACTTGGATGCTGATTTGCAGGCAGTTCTAACCTTGCATAAAGCTTGTTTCCCTGTTTATTTTCAATTTCGAGAAGCGCGTTTTTCATGTTCTAATAGATTGCTGGTTGTGACCGCTAAGCGACCGATAACTTACAACCTTTTTTAGAAAGAAGCTGAACTAACGCTGATTCATTTGCCCTTGTTTCTCCATGTCTGATGGCATCAAGGTTCCTTCTCGTGTTTTGATTGGCGTACATTTCATGGTATCGGCCGGACGAAGTAGTAGAAACCTCAAGCTAAAAATCAATGGACGATACCTGCTGGTAAAAAAGTTCATGGAGCTACGGCCGTCATCCCAAGGCAAAGCCGTGAGAATGGGCGTTTCAACCGAAGGAATAATCATCCAATTGCCACGCATTTTAATTCCAAAACCAAGCTTGTAATGCAATTGAAATTGATAGCGCGCTGGAATGTTTGATGTGGTTAATGGAATGGTTGCGTTTTGCGTTTTTGCAATGATGGCATAGCCTGCATTCAGCCCAAGCGAGTTTTGCACAAAATTGTACTTACTAATGCGCCAAACATGATTGGCATTTACATACGCTTCTAAAAAATGATAACCGAATTTGCTGACCACTTCGGTTTCGCTCATCAAACTATCTGTTTCAACCAACGATTGGCTGATGGTAGATTTATGCCTTCCCAGCAAGCCTTTGTAGCTGATTCCGTAATCAATGTATTTGATCAAACCTGAATATTTCATCACCTTGTAGCGGCCCACTTCGGCATAAAAAGCTGGTTTGCCAATGGGCGAATATTTGCCTTCGGTGGTAGTAAAAGAATCGGTAGCTAAGGTTTCGGTTTTTGGCAAAGTGCGCGCTAGCATATAGGTTGCTCCCGGGGCAAAATGCCAACCATTCAACTCAAATTGAGGCGCATGCGGAAAAATCTCGTTGTAATGTTTATTAAACGAAACAGGTTTTTGATTGCGCTTTTGCGCCAAAATTGGCTGCATTAAAAAGCCAAAAAGCAACAATAAGAAGGCTGATTTTCTCATGAGTCAAAACTAGTGGAAGCATTAACGGTAAAAAGCTTATGGTGTTACATGTTTAAACATGCGATTGCTTGAAACGCGTCTGAACTGAAAAATCATCTTTTCATACTGAGAAGACTGATTATTTTCTGCAAACCGATGCTCGCTTAAAAATTAAATTACATTTGTAAGCGATTACTCACTTTTACAATGACTGAAAAACAAGAAAAAATACTTTCTACCGCGCTCAAGCTTTTTGCAGAAGAAGGATTTACTGCTACATCAACAAGCAAAGTGGCAAAGATGGCAGGTGTTTCTGAAGGGTTAATTTTCAGGCATTTTAAAAACAAAGTGGGTTTGTTGCAGGCCATTCTTCAGCAAGCTGAAGAATCAGCCAAAATATTGATGTCGGATATTATTCTGACAGCCGACCCGAAAGAGTTAATCCGCAAAGCGCTTGCGCTTCCATTTAGCATTGCACCACAAGAATATGAGATGTGGCGGTTGACATACGCGCTAAAATGGCAAACAAAGCAATACGATAGCAGTAAATTAGAGCCACTAAAAGTGGTGCTAAAAAGCGCATTCGAAAAACTAAATTATGCTGACCCGGCTGCTGAAGCAGAGCTCCTACTCATGTTTATAGATGGCGCTGCAACAGCCTTATTACTGCACGAACCAAATAATAAAACAGAAATTCTAAACACACTTAAATCAAAGTATCAGCTTTAAAAAATTTCACTACAATAGTGAGTGATTAATTACTTAACATTATGACAACAATTGATAAAACTAAACCTGTATTAGTAACAGGCGCCACTGGATACTTAGCCGGATGGATTGTGAAAAAACTATTGGATGACGGCATCACAGTGCATGCAGCGGTACGCAATCCTGATAAAAAAGAAAAGCTAGCACATTTGGATGCCTTGGCAGCCAAAGCTCCTGGAAGCATCAAGTACTTCAAAGCAGACTTGCTAAACGAAGGCAGCTATGCCGAAGCAATGGAAGGTTGCGAATTGGTGTATCACACAGCATCGCCTTTCACCAGCAATTTCAAAGACCCACAAAAAGAATTGATTGACCCAGCTGTGAAAGGTACTGCCAATGTTTTGAACCAAGCTACTAAAACCGAAAGCGTAAAAAGAGTGGTAGTTACCAGTAGCTGTGCAGCCATTTATACTGATGCGACAGATTGTGCTAAAGGTACAAATGGCGAACTAACAGAAGACATTTGGAACACTACCGCTTCTTTAGATTATCAACCTTATTCTTATTCTAAAACCTTGGCCGAGCAAAAGGCTTGGGAAATAAACAAAGCTCAGCAGCAATGGGCTTTAGTAACCATAAACTCTAATTTGATTTTAGGCCCAGAGCTTAATCCTGGATCGGT
>CAZWXC010000310.1:0-4117 GCA_964637935.1 uncultured Flavobacteriales bacterium
AAACAAATGTAGAAACAATATATGTATGTACATATAAAATTTTGTTATTCCAATTTTTATTTCAAAATTGAGCATAAAAAAAGGCGGTTCTTCCTAAGAAAAACCGCCCCACGATTAAGAGACTGCCCGTTTAGTCTTCGCTGTTTCTTTTGCTAAAAAGACCAGCTAATTTGTTTTTAAATAAACCGAAGCCACCAGCTACTGCCAATGCAATTATTTTCCAAAATTTTAGGATGAGACCAATAAATCCGGCTTTCATAAGCACTTTGCCGGCAATAAGGCCGCCTATACCGTAAGCTGCAATTTCATCTATTTCAGGATTAAAATCTCCGTAAGCGAAACCATCATTGAAGTTTACGCTTGAAATCAGTTGAGGCATGTTAGCTTGTACTGTATTTAGTTGTGAAATATCGCTGATGGCGTTTAAGCTCAAGTAGCCTTTACGGCCCAAAACACGTACATCATAGTTCAACGTATTTTCTTCCGTTCCTTCAAATTGCAACTCTTTTGCCCAATGTAGTTTTTTAGCATCTGAATCATAAAATGGTTCTGCTGCCCAGCCAACTAATTCAAGTGATGAGTAGCCCATTTTTTGTCGCTCTGGGTTTGCATCATGAATTTCGGTTTGCATTTGCTCTAGCAAATCATCATAATCAATATCTTCAGCATCATCATCTTCTACATAGCCTTCTTCGGCATACGTCAGCTCGATGACAAACGTCATATCATCAGAAAGTGGGGTCATGTTTTCTGGAAACAACATGCCTAAAGTAGGCGTGGGCGGATTACCCCAAAGCGTGCTGAGTACATACAAACTTTGATCTGGATTCAAATATTTGAAGCCAGCTGGTACTTGCAACGTGGCTATGCCATCGCCAAGATCAATGGTTCCGTGCTCGTAATGAAGTGCATTGTTTACGCTGTCTTCGAAGCTGGCATAGCTAGAATCGGAGTAAAACTGATCGTAGACCAAAGAATCAGCTTCGGTGCTTTCAAAGTCTTGCGAAAAGGAAAAGAGTGGTAGGCAAATTGCGCCCACTAGAAGTAAATTTTTCATGTGTAGGTTAGGTTTGGGCTTACAAAATAGAAATTAACCACTAATGGTTAGGTAAGAAGTTTTATTCTTCCTCATTTATCTTGAAAATTGCTACTTGTAATTTGACGTTCATACTCAATGGCAATTATATGTTTGGAGTTTAGAAACAATTGTACAATGAATAGTGTTCTTTTGCGTGATGCTCTTCTATAAAACACTAGAAAATAAAGTTAGCGACCAATGGGTTGTGTTTGTGCATGGTGCAGGCGGTAGCTCTGCCATTTGGTACAAGCAGTTGCGTGCTTTTTCAGAAGAGTTTAATGTGCTTTTGATCGATTTAAGAGGTCACGGACAGTCACAGCCTATGTTTAAGCGTGTGTTTCATTCGCCTTATACCTTCCCAAATATTTCGAAAGACATCATTGAAGTGCTTGACTTTTTGAGCATAATAAAGGCACATTTTGTTGGAATCAGCTTAGGATCGATAGTTATTAGAAGCTTGGGAGAACAAGCTCCAGAGCGCATTCAAAGTATGGTTTTGGGTGGCGCAGTTACAAGACTCGACACGCGCAGCAAGTTGTTGGTTTTTGGAGGCAATTTGGTAAAACGGTTTGTGCCATACATGTGGCTTTACAAGTTGTATGCATTCATCATAATGCCAAAGAAAAATCATTCAGAAGCAAGAAAACTCTTTGTGAGTCAAGCTAAAAAATTGCGTCAAGCAGAGTTTATGAAATGGTTTAAACTAACCAATGGCATCAACAAACTGCTGAGCTATTTCAAAGAAAAAGAACTGAATTTGCCCACGCTTTATATTATGGGAAGTGAAGATCACTTGTTTTTAGAACCAGTAAAATTGATTGTACAAAAGCATGCATTTTCGATGCTGAAAGTAATAGAAGACTGTGGTCATGTGGTAAATGTAGAGCAACCAGATACGTTCAATCAAATGAGCATTGCGTTTATCAAAAACCAAAAATTAGAAGCTTCAACGGTTTAGAAATTGTAGCTAAAACCCACTCTAATCAAAGGGTTTTGGTAAGGATGATACGGTGTTTGTAGCACATTGAATAAAACGGTGCCATACATTTTAAAATGCTTATCTAGCACATAGCTGTAGCCTGCGCCAAGCAGAAAATTCTCTAACGTTTCTCGTTTTTCATCCACCAAGTTGAAGTTGCCATTTACAACACCATATTCAGCTTGAAAAAACAGTTCGCTGTACACTTTTACGCGTGTAAAAGCTGAAATACCGAGAATATTAGAAGAGTAATTTTGACTGTTATAGCTCAAATATTGAAACGTAGATTGGGCGCCAAAGCTTACTATTTTGTTCACTTTCAGGCCAATCATGGGCGAAAGATCTACGAAAGTGTAGTTTCCAAATTGCGCACCTATTGTACCACCAAAATAGATGCGGTCTTTTAGTTTGACTGTTGTGGTGTCTTTTTTCTCAACAGGAATCTCTTCTAATAATTCTTCTTCGTTCGCTTTTTTTTCTGGACCAATGCTAAATTCTTGAGCCAATGCGCTTGAAAAGCAAAAGCTCGTCAGCAAGAATAAAATGGTCAAATGAATTTTGTGCATGCATCAAAGGTAAAGCGCAAATCAATTACGCCACCAAGTGGAGTTTGGAAGCGGTTCGTCTAGACTAAAACGCTCACCAATTTTGGGAGTAGTAATCGGTAAGCCAAGCTCTTTGGCTTTAACACTCACTCTTTCTACAGGTTCGGTCCAAGAATGTACGCTCAATTCAAACATAGCCCAATGGATCGGCATGGCGGTTTTTGCTTTTAAATCGATGGCGGCTTGCGCGCTTTCTTCAGGAAGCATGTGTATTTCTTGCCAATTTTCATTGTATTGTCCGCATTCAATCAGCACTAAATCAAATGGTCCGTGTTTTTCTCCAATTTCTTTAAAACCAGGAAAATAACCTGAGTCACCACTAAAAAACAATTTCTTGCTTTTACCTTTTATAACCCAACTGCTCCAAAGTGTTGCAGCTCGGTCGTTTATTCCGCGGCCGCTGAAATGCTGTGAAGGCGTGCAAATCAGTTCGATGCCATCAACCGTGGCATTCTGCCACCAATCAAGCTCCGTTATTTTTTCGGGTTCTACACCCCAATGCGTTAAATGGCTGCCAATACCAAGTGGCACATAGAAATGGCCAACTCGATCTTTAAGTTTCAAAATGGTAGGATAATCTAGATGATCATAATGATCGTGGCTGAGAATGACAGCATCAATTTCTGGAAGCGAGTCGATAGGAATTGCAAGATCTTTTGCGAATCGTTTTATGGACCAACTAAAGGGTGATGCGTGCTCACCAAGCATAGGATCGAGGAGGATTTTTTTACCGTCCATTTCCACAAAAAAAGCAGAATGACCATACCAAGTTATCGCAACCATGGTGTCACTTGCATTGCGAATCTCAGCCATGTTGGGATGTAATACTTCTAAAGTTTCAGGCACTTTATCGTCAGGCTGATTCATGTATGCTTTTATGATTCTAACCAATTTACCTGTAGTCATTGTCATGGCTACATCACCCGCATTCTCGAAGTTTTCGCCATTGTGTTGTTTCGAAAGCTTGAGTTGTTCAAGATGTTCACCTCGAGGTTTTTGACCAAATTGTGGCAAGCGCAACACCACGCAACCAGCTACAAAAATCACCAGTGAAAGCACCGCTAGAATGAGCAAAAGCCGCTTGAAAAATGTCAGAATTCTTTTCATCAGAGCGCAAATATGGGTGTGTTGATTGACTCGAATTCTAAATTATGTTAGCAGCGGAAATTTTAATGGAAGAAAGGTACTAATCGATGAGTTCTTCTAGTTTAATGATGGCATTATTAGCCTCTTCATGTGCACTGGTTAGAACCGATGCTGAAGTAATTGCGTCAACATTTTCGAGCTGACCGTCACCACTGCCAGAGGTGCATAGCAGCACATAATGATGCATCATGGGATGATCGTCAATAAACCGCTCTACGGCCAATGGCGCTTGCCAAACTTGCCAAGTATGCGTAATAAAAATGGCGCTGTAATCATCAGGGTTTACGTTGCTCAAATACTCAATATCGA
>CAZWXC010000311.1:0-4094 GCA_964637935.1 uncultured Flavobacteriales bacterium
TACTTTCTCTTTTCTTCTGTTCTTGTTTCAACAACGATCTCACGGTTACCACGCTTAATCTTACCAAATGTTACGATACCATCTACTTCAGACACAATTGCTGGGTTAGATGGGTTACGAGCTTCGAAAAGTTCAGTAACACGTGGAAGACCACCGGTAATATCACCTGATGACTTACCTCCACCTCTTGGTATCTTAACCAAAATGTGACCAGGGCCTACTTTCATGTTCTCGTCAACCATGATGTGTGCACCTACAGGAATACTGTATGTTCTAAGCACTTCACCTTTGCTATCAACTAAGTTGATTGCCGGGTTCTTGTTCTTATCACGGTTATCGATGATTACTTTTTCGCGGAAACCCGTTTGTTCATCAGATTCTTCTTTATAAGTAACACCTTCTTGAATACTTTCAAACTCAAGTTTACCTTGGTATTCAGAAAGAATAACAGCATTGTAAGGATCCCAAGCGCAAATCAAGTCGCCTTTTTTCACCTTATCACCTGGCATTTTAAATACTTCAGAACCGTAAGGAATGTTGTTTGTAACAACAGTTAAGTTAGATTTTGGATCAATCAAGCGCATCTCAGCCGAACGACCGATTACCACATTCTTCTTTGTTCCATCTTTCTCAATACGCTCAACAGTTCTCAATTCATCTACTTCTAAGATACCATCCGCTTTCGCTTCGATCTTAGATTCAGCAGCAATACTTGATGCGGTACCACCCACGTGGAAGGTACGAAGTGTAAGCTGTGTTCCTGGTTCACCAATTGACTGTGCTGCAATAACACCAACTGCTTCACCTTTAGTAACATGAGCACCAGTTGCCAAGTTTCTACCATAACACTTAGAACAAATACCTCTTGGCATTTCGCAAGTAAGAGCAGATCTGATTTCCACTTCATCAATTCCTGCAGCTTCAATAGCTTCAGCAACATCTTCAGTTATCTCTTCTCCAGCCTCAACCATTACTTCGTCCGTTTCAGGATGAGTAATTGTATAAACGCTAGTTCTACCAAGGATTCTTTCGTAAAGAGTTTCAACAATCTCTTCGTTCTTTCTGAGTGGTGTGGCTACAAGACCTCTTAACGTACCACAGTCAACTGAAGTAACAATAACATCTTGAGCAACATCAACCAAACGTCTTGTTAGGTAACCAGCATCAGCCGTTTTAAGAGCCGTATCAGCCAAACCTTTACGAGCACCGTGAGTTGAGATAAAGTACTCAAGAATCGAAAGACCCTCACGGAAGTTAGAAAGAATTGGGTTCTCAATGATGTCTCCACCCTGTGAACCTGATTTTTTAGGCTTAGCCATCAAACCTCTCATACCTGAAAGCTGACGAATTTGTTCCTTAGAACCACGAGCACCTGAATGGTACATCATGTAAACCGAGTTAAATCCTTGGTTATCATTTTCTAGTCTGTTCATCAACACGTGTGTCAACTTAGAGTTGGTGTGTGTCCAGATATCGATAATTTGGTTGTAACGTTCGTTGTTAGTAATGAGACCCATGTTATAGTTCATCATTACTTCATCCACCTCAGTTTGTGCTTTTTCAAGAAGTGTTACTTTCTCATCTGGCACAATTACGTCACCAAGGTTGAAAGATAGACCACCTTTGAAAGCCATGTAGTAACCTAATGATTTGATATCATCAAGGAACTTAGCCGTTGCAGCAGTACCACATTTCTTAAGTACACCACCAATAATATCTCTTAGAGATTTTTTGGTCAATACTTCATTGATGTAACCTGCTTTTTCTGGTACATGTTGATTAAACATGATTCGACCACATGAGGTGTCGATAATTTTGCGTTCACCAAGTTCGGTAATACGAACTTTGATTTCAGCGTGAAGGCTCAATTTACCTTCGTTGTATGCAATAATTACTTCTTCTGGTGAATAGAAAATCTTTCCTTCACCCTTCATTGGTAATTCTTCTGTGCTTTTTCTAGTCTTCGTAATATAATAAAGACCCAAAACCATATCCTGAGAAGGTACAGCTACCGGAGCACCGTTTGCTGGGTTCAAGATATTGTGAGAAGCCAACATCAATAATTGAGCTTCAAGAATAGCTGCGTGGCCAAGTGGCAAGTGAACCGCCATCTGGTCACCATCAAAATCCGCGTTGAATGCAGTACATACTAACGGGTGAAGTTGAATAGCTTTTCCTTCGATCAATTTTGGCTGGAAAGCCTGAATACCTAAACGGTGAAGTGTAGGAGCACGGTTAAGAAGAACTGGATGTCCTTTCAAAACGTTTTCAAGAATATCCCAAACTACTGGTTCTTTCTTATCAACGATTTTCTTAGCCGATTTTACAGTCTTAACAATTCCTCTTTCAATCAACTTACGAATAATGAATGGCTTGAATAGCTCAGCTGCCATGTCTTTTGGAAGACCACATTCGTGAAGTTTCAATTCTGGACCTACAACAATTACTGAACGAGCTGAATAATCAACACGCTTACCAAGTAAGTTTTGACGGAAACGTCCTTGCTTACCTTTCAAGCTATCAGAAAGAGATTTCAAAGCTCTGTTTGATTCTGTTTTAACTGCACTCGACTTACGTGAGTTGTCAAACAATGAATCAACAGACTCTTGAAGCATACGCTTCTCGTTACGAAGAATTACTTCAGGAGCTTTAATCTCCAAAAGACGCTTCAAACGATTATTTCTGATAATTACTCTACGGTAAAGGTCATTCAAATCTGATGTTGCGAAACGACCACCATCTAGTGGCACAAGTGGACGTAATTCTGGTGGAATTACAGGCACTACTTTCACAATCATCCACTCAGGACGGTTTACTATATGCTCGTTTGCTGCACGGAAAGCTTCCACAACTTGAAGACGCTTGAGCGCTTCGTTCTTACGTTGCTGAGAAGTTTCAGTGTTTGCCTTGTGACGTAAGTCGTAAGACAACGCATCCAAGTCACATCGTTGAAGAAGAGCATAAAGCGCTTCTGCACCCATCATAGCGATGAATTTGTTTGGATCATCATCATCCAAGTATTGATTTTCTCTTGGAAGAGTATCTAGAATATCTAGGTATTCTTCTTCAGTTAGAAAATCTAAATACAAAAGATCTTCACCTTCTTTATTCTTTGCGATACCTGGTTGAATAACAACGTAGCGCTCGTAATAAATAATGGTATCCAATTTCTTAGATGGCAAGCCAAGTAAGTAACCGATCTTGTTTGGTAATGATTTGAAGTACCAGATGTGAGCAACTGGAACCACCAATGAAATGTGGCCCATTCTCTCACGTCTAACTTTCTTTTCAGTCACTTCAACACCACATCTATCGCAAACGATTCCTTTATATCGGATACGCTTGTACTTACCACAGTGGCATTCGTAATCTTTTACTGGACCGAAAATTCGTTCGCAGAAAAGACCGTCACGCTCGGGCTTGTATGTACGATAGTTAATGGTTTCAGGCTTCAATACCTCACCGTGAGATTTTTCTAAAATCATCTCTGGTGAAGCAAGACTGATAGTGATCTTACTGAATCCGCTATGCGGCTTATTTTCTTTTCTTAATGCCATTGCAATGTTTCTGAAATGGATAAATGATAAAGCTTATTCTAAAGTTATGTTTAGTCCTAGACCACGCATTTCGTGAAGAAGTACGTTGAATGATTCAGGAATTCCTGGCTCAGGCATAGGCTCACCTTTTACGATTGCCTCGTATGCTTTCGCTCTTCCGATCACGTCATCAGACTTAACAGTAAGGATTTCACGCAAGATGTTTGCTGCACCGAAAGCTTCCAATGCCCAAACCTCCATCTCACCAAAACGCTGACCACCAAACTGAGCTTTACCACCCAATGGTTGTTGAGTAATCAATGAATAAGGACCAATTGAACGAGCGTGCATCTTATCATCTACTAAGTGGTGTAGTTTCAACATATAAATCACACCTACAGTTGCAGGCTGATCAAAACGATCACCAGTTCCACCATCGTGAAGAAAAGTACGACCATAGTCAGGTACACCAGCTTTTGCTGTGTATGAGTGAATATCGTCAATAGTAGCACCGTCAAAAATTGGCGTTGCGAATTTCAATCCTAAGTTTTTACCAGC
>CAZWXC010000312.1:0-1107 GCA_964637935.1 uncultured Flavobacteriales bacterium
GTGGATGATCAATGTCAGTAAAACAAACGCATTAGTCCAATTTTTCTTTGACCTGATTAAAAGAAATAAAAAAGCGAAAAAAGCGATTGGTGTATAAATAAACCAACCATTTCTGAAACTGAACAAACCGTCTGTAATATGCGAATTGAACCAATAAATCTTTTCATCGCCATAGCTGTAATGTAGCCAATTTCCAGTGCTGTATTTCCAAAAAAGCAACTGTGGAATCACAGGTAATATGCCAACTAACAAATGCATGATTGCCTTGATTGACAATGTCTTCGGGTTATCTAAATACAATCCAATGAACACTAAACCGAACACCGCATTTGTAGGTCTTATAAGTACCAACCAACCGAAAAGCAAGGCAGCAATCCAAAGCCCATGACTTTTACTTGAACGCAACCAAACATCTACAAAATAGATACTAAGGCACAATATAGAAAAGCTGTAAACATGGCCCATACCGGGTTCGGCAATGGTGTAGTACATCAAATTTGTTGCGAAAAAAATCAGAAAAACACTGAGATAACTTGTAAAATCACTAAACCTCTTTTTCAAGAATGAAAGCAACGCAGATAATCCTAAGACTAAAAAAGTTAACGCTGTTAAACCCAGACTCACTTGATATCCTTGCTCCCAGCCCGTATTTTCCTTTCCACGCAATTCATAAATCAGTTTGGTGATCATAAATCCTGGAGCCCAAGCAATGGCAAGGCCGCTGGTCATTTTGGGTAAAGCATGGTTTTCCTTTCCAGGATAAAGCCAATAGCGATTTCGATCTTGTTCAGAAAGCGATTTATGCCAAGAAAAACTCAGGTCGTGATAGGTGAAAATAGCCGGCAAATAAGCGTAATAGCCATGGCTATCGCCTTGAATCACCTCGTTATTAGACCATCTGCCAACTCTAATAAACAGCACCAATCCTATGATTGCAATAAGTATACTGAGCCAAGAGATTTTCATTCGGTCAAATGTATACTTGAGATTCATTCCGAACAATCAAATTGTATTTTCGCCCGATGGCAATCATTCAGGCTAAAAACCTATTAAAACAATACGATTCTCTTCAAGTGCTGAAAGGAATCAATCTTGAAATTGCAGAAA
>CAZWXC010000312.1:1117-4094 GCA_964637935.1 uncultured Flavobacteriales bacterium
AACAACTTTGCTCCAAATTCTTGGCACCTTAGACCGCCCCGATTCAGGTGAATTGATCATTGCAGACAAATCAGTTTTCATACTAAAAGACAAAGAGTTATCTCAATTCAGAAATCAGAAGATTGGATTCGTTTATCAGTTTCATCAGTTGCTTCCTGAGTTTACTGCTTTAGAAAACGTTTGCTTGCCCGGATTCATAAAAGGCACGCCAAAAGCTGAGGTTGAGAAACACGCTTTGGACTTACTTCGCTTTTTAAAAGTGGATCAGCGCAGTACACATCGACCAAACCAATTGAGCGGTGGTGAGCAACAACGGGTAGCGGTTGCAAGAAGCTTAATCAATAATCCAGCGGTGATTTTTGCTGATGAACCTTCTGGAAATCTCGATTCAAAAAATGCGGAAGAACTTCATAATTTGTTTTTCGATTTGAGAAACGAGTTTGGACAAACCTTCATTATTGTGACCCATAACAACGATTTGGCAAACATGGCCGATCGTAAACTGGAAATTGCAGACGGAATTATAAAAGCATAGCATGCTAAAAGGAAAAGCGCTTGCCGCACTGCTTGAAGAAAAGTACGAACGCTATGCCAACAGCCACTTCATTGGTACCGATCCCATTCAAATTCCAAGGCAGTTTTCTAAGAAAGAAGACATAGAGATTGCTGGTTTCTTGGCTGCCACCATTGCTTGGGGACAACGTGTTAGCATTATCAAGAATGCGCAAACAATGGTTGACCTAATGGATTCGGCTCCGCATGATTTTGTTTTGAATCACCAAGCCAGCGATCGCAAACGATTTACAGGCTTTGTACATCGCACATTTTCTGACGTTGACGCCATGTATTTCATGGAAGCATTGCAACATCTTTATCAAAACAAAAATGGCTTAGAAGCGTGTTTCGCTCAAGGCGAAAATGCACAAGTACGTATCGGGAATTTTCATCAAATTTTTTTCGAAATTGAGCATTTACAGCGCACCAAAAAGCATGTTTCAAACCCCGAAAAAGGCAGCTCTGCCAAGCGATTAAACATGTATTTGCGCTGGATGGTGCGCCCAGCTACAGAAGGCGTTGATTTTGGAATTTGGAAATCGATTCCCACATCGCAACTCATGCTTCCGCTAGATGTGCACACGGGCAACGTAGCACGAAAACTTGGTTTACTTACACGAAAACAAGATGATTGGAAAGCCGTGGATGAGTTGACTTCAAACCTCAGAACATTTGACGAAAATGATCCTGTGAAATACGATTATGCACTTTTTGGAATCGGTGCTTTCGAAAAGGGAATTATTGGTTAAAGTGACGATTGTCATGGCTTAAAATAGCGCAAAAACTATCTTCGCACACATGTCGCAAAAACCTATTGAACTGCCTTTTGACGCGGACAACACTCCTGCTTGGAAAGCGCGCGTTGAAAAAGAACTTAAAGGAAAATCGTTCGATGATTTCTTGGTTTGGAAAAGCCTTGACGGTTTTGAAATAGAAGCTTGGCAAAACACATTACCAAATCCGTTACCTCAACTTCAACCACTTCAGTCGCCTTGGAAATCGCTAGAGCCTATTTATGAAACAGATGCACAATTGGCCAATAAAAAAGCCATAAACGCACTCATGACTGGTGCAGAAGCCATTTGGTTTGAAAAGCGATTTATGGGTGCAGCAGCTGAGGTTGCTTGCAACACTATCGATCAAGAAATAGCACCCGTTTTTATCAATCACACTTCTTTTGAAGATACTTTTTCTTCGCTTTTGAAGCATAATAATGCACTTGAGATCAACCCAAATAAAGCGCAATTAATCAATGGATTAAGATTAAGAGAACGCGGAGCAAGCACGATTCAAGAAATTGCTTATTGCTTGGCTCAAGCCATTGAAATAGGAAACACAATTGGCTTCGATAAATCAATCATTTTTAAGCTCGGTTATGGAAATCAGTTCTTAACCGAAATAGCAAAAACACGCGCGTTGCGTTGGTTGTGGAGCGGCATTTTGCAAAACGAAAATCAAGCAGTAGTAAACCCAGAAATCATTGCTTGCAACCTTCAAAACACCTATGCTCACACAGATGAACACACCAATATTTTGCGTGCTACTTCTTCGGGATTGAGCGCGGTAATTGGCGGAGCACAATTTGTGATGATTGAACCTTGGAATAAAGCTTGGAAACCAGAAGATGCAATGGCTGCAAGAATCAGCAGGAATATTCACAACCTAATGCGTGACGAGGCTAAATTGGATAAAAATCTGAACCAAGCGGACGGTTCTTATTTCATAGAAAACCTGACGGTTGCCATAGCAAACAAGACTTGGGAATTGGTTCAAACCATTGAAAAATCTGGCGGTTTTAGTGCTTACGCAAAATCTGGCCAGTTGAAATCGGAACTGATTTCACAACAAGAAAAAACAATCGAAGCTTATAAATCAAGCGGTAAAATTCTGCTTGGAGTGAACAAGTACTTGCCAAATCAAAAAGAAGTGGAGCAAGCACCCAATCACTCAAAGTATGAGCTTCTCCCCGACTATTTATTTCTACCAACGCACCTAAACGCTTAAGAATGAGTAAATACAGTACATTAAGTCTAGCGCAACTCACTCAAAATCTTTCTGCATCAGCAAAAATTGATGCGCAAAGCGCGTGGAAAAGTGCCGAAGAAATTAAAATTAATGCAATAGAACCAGCTGTAAATGCGGCAGACTTCCCACACATGAATTTTGGTGCTGGTGCAGCACCATTTTTGCGCGGGCCTTATGCCAGCATGTATACCATTCGCCCATGGACTATTAGGCAATACGCTGGTTTTAGCACGGCTCAAGAATCAAATGCGTTTTACAGAAGAAACTTAGCTGCTGGTCAAAAAGGCCTTTCGGTAGCTTTTGATCTTGCTACACACCGCGGTTATGACAGCGATCACGAGCGCGTAAAAGGCGATGTGGGAAAAGCGGGCGTTGCAATAGACACGGTGGAAGACAT
>CAZWXC010000313.1:0-4075 GCA_964637935.1 uncultured Flavobacteriales bacterium
TAGTAATGGCTGCAGCGGAATCGGAAACACCATTGTATTGACAGTGAACCAAGCGCCAGAAATCATCCTCACGTGCAGCGATGAAGATCTTGAAGTGTGCGATGGCGATACGGTAATTTTTACAGCCACCGCAAGCAATGTTTTGAACTACGATTTCAAACAAAATGGTCTTTCGGTTCAAGACTCAACCATCAACTCTTATAAAACAAATGCTATCGCAGCAAACGATCTTTTCAGTGTGAGTTCGATAGGAAACAATGGCTGTATTGGTAATTCAAACGAACTCAATTTAAATGTGCTACCACTGCCAAACACACCAAGCATTGTATTGATTTTAGACTCGCTCAACTGCAGTACTTCAGGCTTGATTTACGAATGGCAAGTTGATACGAAAATTTCAAGTTCGACTTCTGATATGTTTGCCAAGCAAGGAGACGGAACTTACACGGTGCGCGTTTTTGACAACGGCTGCTGGAGCCTTTGGTCAGATCCGTTTATCATTACTGGAATTGACGAAATTTCAAGCTTCAAATTCAAGCTTTTTCCATCGCCTGCAACGGATGTTATTTACTTAGAAGCACTCGAAAATAGAGGTAAAAACACAGCTGAAATTAAAATCATTGATCTTCATGGTAAGCTTATAAAATCGAGTGTTATCAATGACTTGAGCACCAATAGCAAGCACCCAATTGGTATAGAGAACTTAGCATCGGGTGTGTACTTATTGATCGTAAATATTGGCAATGAAAATATTGCCATTCAATTTGTGAAAGAAAATCGATAATTCATTTGTTACTTTAATCTTTAGGATTACATTTGCAGCCCTTTATTAAAAGAAAGCAATGAAACGTACATTTCAACCTTCAGTAAGAAAGCGTAAGAACAAGCACGGATTCCGTGAGAGAATGAGCACTAAGAACGGACGCAAAGTTTTAGCTCGTAGAAGAGCAAAAGGTAGAAAGCGTTTAACAGTTTCTGACGAAATGCCGTTTAAGAAGTAATTCTTAAATGTTCTATGATATTTCTAAGGCGACCCGTTGGGTCGCCTTTTTTTATTTCTCCGTTTTGTTACTCAATCGTTTAGCAGCTTTAAGTTGCTGGTTCAGCATCCATTCAATCTGCCCGTTTACAGAGCGGAACTCATCACTAGCCCACTTCTCTATCGCCTTCATCATTTCCTCGTCTAACCGAAGTGCAAATGGTTTCTTAGCCATATTACTTTTTTCTTTCTAGCAACACCACCAGCGTTCCTCCATCAGAACTAATGGAAATTGCTTTCCAACCGGTTGCATCCATGCTATTGAGTCGTTCTTCAAATACCGACAACTTCTCAAAAATGCCTTTTTGTAAAATTTTATAATTCTCCATCGCTCGTCATTATTGGTATAATGATCCTGTATTTACCACAGGAGTAACTTCCTTATCAGAACAAAGCACCACCATCAAGTTGCTTACCATGGTGGCTTTTTTATCATTGTCAAACGTCACGATGTCTTTATCAGAAAGTTGACGCAATGCGTTCTCAACCATCCCTACTGCTCCTTCCACAATTTTTTCTCGAGCCGCAATTATCGCAGTTGCTTGCTGTCTTTTCAACATCGAACTCGCAATCTCTTCAGCATAAGCCAAATAACCAATCCTTGCCTCTAACACTTCTATCCCAGCAATTTCTAAACGTTCGCTCAATTCATCCTCTAAAGCTTTATTCACTTCATTCATTCCTGAACGAAGCGTGATTTTGTAATCTTCGCTGTCTTCCCAATCATCATAAGGATACGAACCTGCCATTTTACGCACGGCAGCATCTGTTTGTACACGAACAAAATTCTCATAGTTATCTACTTCATAAGCTGCCTTAAATGTATTGCGCACCTTCCACACCAAAATCACCGAGATCATTACAGGATTTCCAAGCTTATCATTCACCTTTACTCTATCACTGTCAAAATTTCTCGCTCTAAGCGAAATTTGTTGACGTGTGTAGAAAGGATTGGCCCAATAAAAGCCATTTGCTTTCACTGTGCCTTTATAATTACCGAATAGTGTCATCACTCTAGATCCATTGGGATTGATAAAGAAAAATCCTGGAATAATTAGCAATAGTGATGGAATAACGATCGCAAGCAGAGGAAACAAGCGCAACGCAATGGAAGCAATTCCTACAGCAATCAATAACAGCAATACTAGCAGCATTACATAGCCGCTAGAAGACTTAATTTCTTTTTCTTGATTCATTGTAATATGTTTTTGAATTTAACATTACAATGATATCATTTTGATATCACATTAGAAGACATGAGATCATAAAAGGGATTATTGTCGGACGAATGGTTTTGAAAATACTTTAATAGGAATATCGATCTTTCCAGCGTGTTGTCAAAAACTCTCTAACCGAATTTTCTCGCTGATTCTTAGCTGGTTGGTAAAAAACCGTTTTTGAAATTTCTTCAGGTAAAAATTCTTGATTCACAAAATTGCCTTCGTGAGCATGGGCATATTTGTAATTGTCGCCATAGCCCAGTTGTTTCATTAGTTTAGTCGGTGCATTTCTCAAGTGCAAAGGCACTGGTAAATCGCCTGTTTCTCTCACTTTGGCAATAGCATCGTCAATGGCCACATAAGTTGAATTGCTTTTGGCCGAAGTCGCCAAATAAACCGTTGTTTGAGAAAGTATAATTCTGCATTCAGGATAGCCAATGGCATGCACCGATTGGTAGCACGTATTTGCCATGACTAACGCAGTTGGATTTGCCAAACCAATATCCTCACTAGCTAAAATCAACAATCTACGGGCAATAAACATTGGGTCTTCTCCCCCTTCGATCATGCGTGCGAGCCAATAAACAGCCGCATTGGGGTCGCTACCGCGAATGCTCTTTATGAATGCCGATATGATATCATAATGCTGTTCTCCGGTTTTGTCATAGCGTGCCATTTTGGTGCGAACCACTTTTTGCACAAGGTCATCCGTGATTCTGCGATCGTCAGTTGGCAATGACTGAACTACTAGCTCAAGTGTATTTAGCATTTTACGCCCATCGCCTCCACTCAATTGATATAAGAGTTTCTTCTCTGCTACTTCCACATTTTGAGACTGCAACCATTCGTCTTTCTCAAAAGCACGCTCAAGCATTTGATCTAGTTGCTCCACACCAAACGCCTCAAGCACATAAACTTGGCATCGCGAAAGCAAAGCAGGAATTACCTCAAACGATGGATTTTCAGTTGTAGCACCGATAAGCGTAATCACCCCGCGCTCAACCGCACCGAGCAAACTGTCTTGTTGACTTTTGCTAAACCGATGAATTTCATCAATAAACAAGATCGGTTTTGCTTGCGATAGCAAATCTTTTCTAGAAGCTTTTTCTATCACCTCACGCACATCTTTCACTCCACTGCTGATTGCGCTAAGAATGAAAATGGGCTTCTTAAGCTCTTCGGCTAAAATTTGAGCCAGTGTAGTTTTCCCAACTCCTGGAGGTCCCCAAAAAACAATGGATGGCAACGCGCCAGCCCTTATAGCAAGCTTGAGTGGACCATCTGGCCCAACTATTTGTTGCTGACCAATATATTGATCTAAGGATTTTGGTCTGAGCCTTTCGGCAAGCGGAATTTCGTTGTTCATATCAGACCGCAAACATATCGCATCACTCAGGAATACCCATGGTAGATATTCTCAAAAATCTATAGAGCAAAAGCGATTGTTCTTTGGTGTTTTCAGAATGCATTGCAGTCTTGAAATAGTTTTCTTGATTTGATGCATCAATGGCAAAATGATTATCAGAAATAGAGCTATTAAAAACTGGAGCTACTTCAGTACCTAAAATATTTACCACAGGAGCTCCATCTACTATTTTTAGTGAGACCAGTCCTGATAGCGGTAGATCAGGTTCTTGAGCGGGAAACAAATAAGGAGCGACATTCAAGTCAAATTCTAGGTCTTTATAATACCAAGAAAGCCAAAGTTCTGTTTGGTTGGTGAGTCTAGCGTTTGAAAAAGTAAATTCAAACGTCAATTCTTCCAAAGGCAAATCTGAAAGTTCATCTCCGATAAAATTTGTAGCAAGTGATGCAT
>CAZWXC010000314.1:0-4073 GCA_964637935.1 uncultured Flavobacteriales bacterium
CCGGCCACTGCCAACTCTGCGTAAAACATCCACGGCAATCAATCGATCACGAGCATGCACATAGCCCATAGCGCGCCATGCATCCTGATCATTTTCGGCATAGATATGAGGGATTCCAAATTCATCAAAGCGAACCGTTGCTTCTGAATCTAGTCCAATGAGTTGATATTCAGCATCCGTTGTGGGTGAGTGTGCTTGCTTGATGTATAAAAATGCAGATAATCCGATCACACAAAGGGCTAAAACTGCAATCAGAAGAATTTTGATGAAGCGCATAATTGGAATGTTAAGTTGGTCATTCCAATTTTAAGTAAAAAATGCCGCTTTTAATAAGGCTAATTCAGGCTTTAGATCAACAATCAGATCTCTGGATTTTGCTCAGTAATCGAAACGGCTGTAGGCTGCGCTGCTTTGATTAAGAACAAATCAGGTAAGGAGTAAAGCACAGCCAAAACAGCCCAAACAACTCGCAAGTCATTAGCTTCTACTTCCATGCTGTTAAATATTTGGTATAGAAATGCTGAACCAAATCCGAGCGCCCACGAAGCCAGAGTTGCGATACCGAAAAACTTGAAAAACCTGAATCGGTCGCTGACACTTGACTTAGGTACACGCAAAATAAGAATGGCTTCTATCAGAATACAAAGAGACAGAAGGATGTTAGGTATTTGGAATACATACATTAATGAAAAATCATTGCCTGCTAATATGCCTGTTTGGGCTAGTAAGCCTAGAGCTTCGCTGAAAATATTTGCGATTAAAATGATAATGCCTGTTTTGTAAAGCTTGGTTAATTCACAAGCCTTATAAACGTTTATTCTAAACCGAACAATTAATAAATTGAGTCCGAGAACAAGCACGGTTAAAAAGAAGTTTTGAGAGATTTTGTTAGAAACTTCAAAATTTCCTGTGAATTGCTCTGATGATAAAAAGAGCGCGTATAGAATGAGTAAAACAACAGATCCTGTCAACAAATAGAAGTCATTCGCTTCTACTTCAAACTCGCTTCTCTCAGCGATTTCATCATCTATTAGCATTTGGTTTTTCTTTTATTTCAATCTCAATAGCGCTACATTTTCCACATGGCTGGTATGCGGAAACATGTCAACAGGTTGAATCTTTACCAACTCATATTTCTCTTTCATGAGCGCCATATCACGTGCTTGAGTCGCAGGATCGCAGCTTACATACACCACGCGTTTTGGTTCGGCTTCTAGAATGCGATTTACCACATCTTCATGCATTCCTGCTCGCGGTGGATCGGTAATCAACACATCAGGTTTTCCATGAAGCGCAATGAATTCTGAAGTCAGAATATCTTTCATATCGCCAGCGAAAAAAGAAGTGTTTTCTACACTATTAAGAGCTGCGTTTTTCTTGGCATCTTCAATGGCTTCGGGCACGTATTCCACACCAACTACATGCTTTGCTTTGTCTGCAACAAACAGCGCAATGGAGCCTGTTCCTGTATAAAGGTCATAGACCAATTCATTCGGTTTTATGTCGGCCCAATCATATACCAATCGATACAAGTTTTGTGCTTGCTTGGTATTGGTTTGAAAGAATGATTTTGGACCAATGATGTACTTCACTTTGCCGCCATCGTTCACTCGTTCAAACGATTCAATAATATGGTCTTCGCCTTTGATCAACTCAACTGGACAATCGCTGTAGTTGTCGTTTACTTTGGTGTTGTGAACCAAAAACAAGGACTTAATCTCAGGAAATTTCTCTCCAACTTCATCAGCCAATGCGCGCACTTCATCGCTTTTGTCTTTAACCATTAGCAGCAACATCCATTCGCCAGCCAAGTTGCTTCGAAGCACCATGTTTCTTAATGTTCCCACTTGACCGTGTGGCGAGTAGAAACTGATGTTTTTAGCAACAGCGGTTTCATAAATGAAGTTTCTGATGTGGTTGTGTGTATCGTTCAGTAAGTGACATTTATCAATGTGCAATACCCAATCAAATCTTCCTGGAACGTGAAAGCCGAGGCCAGGTTGGCGAATAATTTCTCCGCTGTTTTTAATTTCTTCGGGCGTGAGCCAACGTTGATCTACAAAGGTGAATTCGAGCTTGTTTCGGTAGAAATACTGCTCAGGAGCGCCCATGATATCAATTGCTTCAAAGCCTTCGAAACCACCTAATCTTCTAATTTGCTGATTTACTTTTAAACCCTTGAGCTCAAGTTGCTTATCGTACTGAAAATTTTGCCAGTTGCAACCTCCGCAATGTTCGAAAAAAGCACATTGAGGAGTGGTTCTATCTGCAGAAAGTTGGTCAACACTTTTTAGCATTGCTTCCTTATAGCTCTTCTTGTTTTTGCGCACTTGCACCGTTACCACATCGCCTGGCACAGCGCCAGTCAACATGTATACTTGGCCTTCTTTCTTGCCAATTACTTTTCCTTTAACGCCAATATCAACGATTTCAACGCCTTCAACTATACTGCCTTTTTTCATCCTTAATCTAGCAGTTTGTCAATCAACAATTGGTGAAGATTTAGCAGCAAAGCCTGTGTATCGCCTTTGCGCTGAACCGCTTTTTCGAGCATTCTGATTGCTTCTTGCAATGGCTCTTCTGGAAATTCTTCCATGTGATCTAGAATGGTCATGGCTTCGAAAGCGGTCATGTAATCGCCTGAAATAGCAATATTGGTAAGCAATACTACTTCTTGGCTCACGTCCAATCCCGATTGCCAAATCACGGTCATTACTGCGGCTCGGTTGCTTGCATACTCATCGCTTCTTAGCAAATCAATCAAAACTGGAATTACAGCCGGATCTTTCAGATTGAAAAGCGTTTTTTCAATCAAGTTCGTGATTTCTTGTTTTGGATTCGATACCCAAAGTTTGATCAGTGATGGAAGCATTTCGGGGCTTCCATCTTCAGGAATAGCTTCTAATGCACTTATGATTAAGGTTTCGTGGCCTGATGTCAGGTTTTGAATCAGCAACGCTTGTTTTTTCTTTAATTCTTCCATTGTTATTTCTTCTTTTCTACACTCCAAGCCGCGGGTTTATCGTCAAACATCGCCTTGGTTTCTTTCCATGTTTTTTCAAAAAGAGCTGAATGTCTGTAGGCATTCAATGCGTCTTCGTTTTCCCATTGGCTGTATGTAAACAGCGTGCATGGGTCGTTTATATCTTCTAATAGTTCTACTCCGTTGCAGCCTTTAAATGCGTTGATTTTTGGTTGAACTTCTGCAAACAATTCCATGAAATTGGGCAAGAGTTCTTCTTTGAAAACCATTTTTACTATTCTGATCATAAAAAGCTGATTAAAACGGTTTCGTCCATGTGCAAGCCCATTAAATTAGCTGCATGACCTTGGTTTATAGCTATTTCTAAATAGCCGGCTGAGTTGTAAAGTGCCAAGCGTTCGCTGGCAATTACATCGCTATATCTTTTGCTCAAGTGCTTTATGTTAAAGCCTTTTTGGCGAAAGCCGATAATAAATTCTGCACCATTGCCCACTTCTTGAATCAGCGATTTGTGGATGTTGCTAATCGCATTGCCAAATGCATCTACATATTGCACCGTTCCTTTTATAAATCCATCGCCTACCGTTGGTGGTAGGTAAAAACTGGTTACAGGTTTTGGAAGCGGAATGGTAATTTCTTCCGCTTTTCCGCCACGCGCCAAATGCACTGCAATGGGCGCATATAAATCACGCGCTGGAAAAGTGAGCACTTCTAATTTTGGATCCACATTTACCACACCAACATAAGTTGGTTTTTCGTCCGAAATCAAACTGATAAGACCATTATTTGCCGTAACAATGAATTGATTTCGGTACTCAATGATCAGATGTTCGATGTCATTTATAGCGCCAGCACCCACACCAACGATGTGAATTGTGCCATCTGGAAAATCTCTTAGAACATTTTTCAACACATACGCAGCCTCAAGCACACTGTGTTGGGTAACACTGTTGTTGATGTCAATAATTTGTGCGTCAGGAAGTTGAGTCAATATTCGCCCCTTTATGGAGGCCAAATAAAAGTCTCTAATTCCTAAGTCTGTTGTTAATGTTATTAATGGCTTCAAATTGTCTCAAAAATGAGCGATAGA
>CAZWXC010000315.1:0-4072 GCA_964637935.1 uncultured Flavobacteriales bacterium
ATAGGGGATGGGCGGCTCTGGAATTTCCACTTCAGATGATTCGCCAAAGAGCGAAACCTGAGCTGAATTAATGGAATCTTGAATGGCATTGCCATATTTTATAGCTTTTTCAAGCAGCGATTGACCTTTTTCGTCTTGCGCGAAATACTGTGCACGATTCACACCTTCAAAGCAGTCGAAAGCTCCAGCAATGGCTAAGCCTTCGAAGTTTTTCTTGTTTACGGTTCTTAGATCGAGGCGCGTAGCAAATTCAAACACCGATTGAAAAGGACCTTTTTCGTTGCATTCGGCCACAATGGCTTCTACAGCATTTTCGCCAACGCCTTTAATGGCGCCCATTCCAAAGCGAATTTCACCTTTCTTATTTACTACAAATTTGTAAGCCGATTCATTTACATCTGGCCCCAACACTGCCAAGCCCATGCGCTTGCATTCTTCCATGAAAAACGTCACTTTTTTGATGTCGTTCATGTTGTGCGTAAGCACCGAAGCCATGTATTCTGCTGGGTAATTGGCTTTTAAATAGGCAGTTTGAAACGCAACTAATGAATAAGCAGCCGAGTGCGAACGGTTAAACCCGTATTCGGCAAACTTCATCATCACATCAAAAATCTCGTCAGCTATTTCTGGTGCAATGTCGTTGTGGTCTTTACAACCATCTCTAAAGATTACGCGCTGTTGTTCCATCACGTCCATCTTTTTCTTACCCATCGCTCTTCGCAGAATATCTGCAGCTCCGAGCGAGTAGCCAGCTAAGATTTGGGCAGTTTGCATAATCTGCTCCTGATACACCATGATTCCGTAAGTGTCTTTAAGGATCACTTCCAGTTTCGGATGCGGATAAATTACTTCTTCTTCGCCTTGTTTGCGCTTGATAAACGTATCGATGAATTGCAACGGACCTGGACGATACAAGGCGTTCATTGCAATTAAATCTTCAATGTTGTTCGGCTTCAGTAAACGCAGGTTTTTCTGCATTCCAACCGATTCAAACTGAAACGTGCCGTTGGTTTCACCTTTTTGATAAAGCTCAAAGGTTTTTTCATCGTCAAGCGGAATCAAGTCAGGATCGATGTCAATGCCATGGCGCTGTTTCACCAGCTTAATCGCATCTTTCATCACCGTAAGGGTTTTCAAACCCAAAAAGTCCATCTTGAGCAATCCAGCGCTTTCAACCACACCGTTGTCAAACTGTGTAACCAGCAAATCAGAGTCTTTTGCGGTAGCAACAGGCACAAATTCACGAATATCTTCTGGCGTGATGATTACACCACAAGCGTGAATTCCTGTATTTCGAACCGAACCTTCCAAAGCGCGCGCTTGGTTTAGGATTTTAGCTTCTTCGCCTTGCGATTCACTGATCTCGATCAATTGCTTTACGTTGGCTAAATCATCGCCATTGAAGTCTTTGCTTAACTCCTGATCTGTACGTCCGAAAATATGCTTAAACTTCTTTAAATCAGGAACTAACTTAGAAATACGATCAGCATCGCTTAAAGGTAAATCGAGCACGCGCGCCACATCTCTAATGCTCGATTTTGCGGCCATTGTTCCATAAGTGATGATTTGAGCAACTTGCGTTTGCCCATATTTTTTCACTACATAATCAATGATTTTGTCTCGACCTTCATCATCAAAGTCGATATCAATATCGGGCATGGTTACCCGTTCAGGATTTAAGAATCGCTCAAACAGCAGCTTGTACTTAATCGGATCAATGTTGGTAATACCGATGGCAAATGCCACAGCCGAACCCGCAGCTGAACCACGACCTGGGCCAACCCAAACTCCGCGTTTGCGAGCCTCAGTGGTAAAATCTTGTACGATCAAGAAATAACCTGGGAAACCCATTTCGGCAATGATTTTCAACTCGTAATCCAATCGCTCACGAATCTCATCGGTAAGCTCAGGATATTTCTTTTTTGCACCTTCATAGGTAAGGTGGCGCAAGAATTCATTTTCTCCTGCAAATTCTTCAGGAATGGCGAACTTCGGTAGCAGAATATCGCGCCCCAGCGTAAATTCTTCAATCTTATCTACGATTTCAGAAATGGTCATGATCGCTTCGGGAAGATCCGCGAAAAGCGCCTTCATTTCATCACCCGACTTGAAGTAAAATTCTTGATTTGGAAACCCAAAACGGAATCCTCGGCCGCGACCAATAGGCGTGCTTTGTAGTTCACCTTCTTTTACACAAAGCAAGATATCATGAGCGTTTGCGTCTTTTTTGGCGAGGTAATACACATCATTTGCTGCGAAATACTTCACTCCATATTTTTCGCAAAAGCGCAGTAACACTTGGTTTACACGATCTTCTTCTTCTAAACCATGGCGCAAAAGCTCTACATAAAAATCATCGCCAAACAGCTGATGCCAATACACAAATGCTTCTTCTGCTTGTGCCTCGCCAATGTTGAGAATTAAACTTGGAATTTCACCTTCTAAACCGCCTGTAGTGCAGATCAAGTTTTCTTTGAATTGTTCGATCACTTCTTTGCCCACACGCGGCAATCCAAAGTAGAAACCTTCAATAAAACCTACCGAACAAAGCTTTGCAAGGTTGTGATAACCGGCTTTATTTTTCGCGATTAACACTTGCTTAAAGCGCTTATCGGGTTGGTCTTTGGTAAACTGTTGCTTTTGGTATTCTTCAGCCACAAAAAACTCGCACCCTACAATGGCTTTGATGTTGTTCATTTCGCATTCTTTCACAAAATTGAACACACCCATCATGTTGCCGTAATCGGTCATAGAAACGGCTGGCATGCCCAATTCTGCCGCCTTTCGCACCATAGATTTAACATCGATTGTCGATTGCAGAATCGAAAACTGTGAGTGATTGTGCAAGTGCACAAATGGATATTCTTCAAGTAGTTTTTTACTCTCGTTAACATCTGCTTTTGTTGGGCCCGAAGCAGTTTTTGCTTTTAATGCAGGAGCAATTTCTTCTGTGCCATAAGGTTGAATATTCAAACCTATAAGCTCAAATGGCTTGGTGTTGTGGCTTTTGAATCTTGCAAGGTATTCGTTGCCTTCTATGATTTGATCGCTGGTGAAAACGCCCAAGCGCACCATTTCTAGAAACGAACGCGTGGTAGCTTCCACATCGGCACTTGCGTTGTGTGCGTTGTCTACCGCTTCGCCAAACAGCTTTTGATTCAGCTCACCAAGGGTTGGGAATTTGAATTTTCCACCACGACCACCGGGGATTTGACAAAAGTCAGTCCCCGTTTTCATGGTATCTAGCGTTGCCAATGCCAACAAGCCATCATCACGATTGGCTCGCGCATATTCAGCGCCCATCACCTTATTGTCAAACTCAATGTTGTGACCTACCGCATACTTGGCTTGCGCAATTGCTTCTTTAAATTCATCGAGCACATGGCTGAGGTCAACACCCATTTTTTCAGCAAGTTCGGTGCTAATGCCATGAATTTTTTCTGCATTGTAGGGGATAGTGTAGCCATCGGGTTTGATGATGAAGTTTTTGACTTCGATCAGCTCACCCAACTCGTCATGAAGCTGCCATGCCAGTTGCACCACGCGCGGAAACAGCTCGAATTCGCTTACGGGCGCACTCCAATTTTCAATTTTCCCGGTGGTTTCTGTATCAAATATTAAGTACATGGCGTCTGTTTAAAGCTGAGAATGAAATACATAAAGCCGTGGCTTCACGCAAAAAATAAAGATTTTAAAAATAGACCTTCCACAGCAAATAGCTAGCGCTGTTGATAGATTGTGGAGAAGTTGTGAGGTAAAAGATTTGAATGGGAAATTGCGCCTTGATTCATCAATGCCTTTAATCAAACAACCATCAATAGGCTTTAAGCTCCAGAGGAGCAAAATCTTCATAGTACTGAAAAGGAATAGTTGATAAAAAGCCCAATCGGGGCGAGATAATTTGTGTTAAAGAAATATCGCTCCTCTGGAGCTCGGTTGAGCATGATGCATATTGATGCTGTGAATAGATCGCCACGCTGTGGCTTTGCCCTCAATCACTTTGGATGAAAGGTCTAACAGTCGTCAAACATTGATCAATATCTTGCTTCAAGCAACTTTTCTCTGCACGTTG
>CAZWXC010000316.1:0-4071 GCA_964637935.1 uncultured Flavobacteriales bacterium
TTGAAAAAATGATTTGCATCCATTATTGTCTGTAATGCTTAGATGATATGAGCCAGAACTAATATTGATTAAATCTTCATTCGCTGAGCCATCTGACCATGAAAAAATGAATGGAAAAGCACCTCCATTCATATCAATATTAATCGAACCGTTATCTAAGCCAGCGCAAGTTTCATTTATTATTGAGGCAGTGGTTATTTCTGCGGAAAGCGAATCATTTAAAAACAAAACAAGCTCTTCGGCACAACCAATGGCATCAGAAATGGTGACCGTATAAACTCCTGCAGCTTTCGCTGAAATAGTGTTCGAGGTTTCGTTTGTATTCCAATTATATGAGAAAGGAGCGCTTCCTGTGGTTTGAATATTGATCATTCCATCAGCATTACCGCAGCTCGGCTTGGTGAGGTTGAATGTGTGGCTGAGCGAGTCGCTGCCGGCAATAGAAACTGTGGTAGTTGTATTACAACCATTAGCATCTGAAATATCAATCGAGTAATTGCCAGCAGATAATGATGTGATGTGGTTTGAAATTTCGGTGCCATTCCAATTAATAGAGTAGGGTGTAGTTCCGCCCGAAATCGAAAGGTCGATTTCACCAACATTTCTACTGCAACTGTCGGCAATAGTGTTATTAGCTACCAATAGGCTGTCGGTTTCATTCAAGGTTGTTTCATCTGTATAAACACAGCTATTGCTATCTGTTACAGTGATGGAATAAGTTCCAGGCGAAAGATCTGCTATTTCACTGTATACACTTCCGTTGCTCCAATTATATGTTGCATTAGACGTGAATCTATCTTCATTAATGCGTATGCTGCCATCATTTAATCCAAAGCAGCTAATTGGATTTATGCTTGCCTCAATAGCGCCAATGCAATTTGGATCGACAGCATCAAAAACCAGTGCAAGTGTCGGGTAATAAGGGAAGTTTTTCCAAGCTTGATTTCCTGTTTTATAAATGACTTCGCCAAAAGCTGCTGTTTTATCGCCACGAGAATCAATCACCACTGTGCCGATTACTTTTTGGATAGAAAAAACGTATTTCCCCGCAGAGAAAATAGTGTCAACTGGAATTCTAAAAGTTGATCCTACCGCGCTTAATGGAATAAGCATTGCTTCACTTTCGTAAATAGGTGCGCTCAAATCATTGGCGTCATACACATTTAGTTTTACACGACTATTTGCGCTAGAACCTTGATGAATATTGATGCGAACCGCCCTTAACGTGTCTTCGCTAAAAAGATGAAAGTAGGTTCCGACTTGATCAGGAGCATTTTGAATCCAGATACCTGTACCGTCATTAAAGGCGCTGGTTCTGTAGTATAAACTATCCGTAACACTAAATGAAGTAACAGAAAGTGGTACAACGCTAGAATCTGTGCTAGCTTCAGCTACTTGCGAAAAGCAATTGTAAGTCTGTTTTTCAAAAGCTGAAAACCTATTATGAAAGTTTGATAAAATGGTTTTTGTGTCATTCGGAAAGAAGCGATAGACTGAACTCGTGTCTTTAAATGAAGTGTTTACTAAGCTTAGCAGCTTTAAGTCTAGCGTATCGTTGGTTTCGTTTTGAACTTCGACTCCGAATTGCAAATTGGCTTTTCGCGCTTGACGCAAAGGCATGCCATCATACAAAACAGTAGATTGAGGATCGCTGCCACTTACGGTGTATGTATTGATTTTAGCAACGCGCTTCACTTTTTTAGAACGTAGAAAAATATTATCTACGGCAAGACCAGAAGCATAAACTCCATTGTCAGAATAGAAAAACCTGAATTGAAACTGATCAGTGTAAAAACCTTGAGGTAAGTTGATTTCTTGCGATTTCCAGTTGTTACTAAGAGCCACTTCTGCAAGTATTTCCCAATCTGTTCCGTTTTTTGTGATTTGAAGTTCGGCTACTTGACCGCCAGCTCCGTTTTGAAATGCTTCGAAACCAATGCTTACATCGCTTAAGCCTCTTAAATCAAAGATTTTTGAAATGAGGTAATCGTTGCTTTTATCGCAATTGCAAACGTCTTCGTTGGTCATTGCAAAAACGGTGTGCTTTGGCACTGGCCAATAACCATTTTCATTGGCTTGACCGCTTTCTGAGCCAGAAATACCGGTGTAAAATGTGGTGTCGGAATTTGAAGTAGAACTCCAATCTGAAGGTAAATCTCCAAGGTTGGCGTTTTCAAATCCTTCAAAAAAGAAAGCGCCTTCGGGCAATGCCGGAAGCGCTCTCTCTGTAATTGTGTTATATGTTGGGCCACTTATGCGTTGGCCAAATGCGCTTAGCGCGATACTTAGAAGCGAAATCGAGATTACTTTTTTCATAGCTGAAGCTCCAAAAGTAAGGATGATTATGCCCCGAAGCGAGCCAAGCTTAGTGCGTCATCGCAAGATGGTTTTCGTATTCTTCCATTGGTGGGCAAGAGCAAACCAAGTTTCGGTCGCCATAAGCATCATCAACTCTAGAAACAGGAACCCAATACTTGTTGTCAGCAATCCAAGGAAGCGGATATGCAGCTTTGGTGCGTGGATATCTGAATGGCCATTCGTCTTGCATCAGAACTTGCGCAGTATGCGGTGCATTTCTCAAAACACTAGTTTCAGCTAAAAATTCACCTTGCTCAATTTCAGCAATCTCTTTACGGATGTTGATCAACGCTTCTGCAAAACGATCAAGTTCTTTTTTAGATTCACTTTCGGTTGGCTCAATCATAATTGTTCCTGCTACAGGAAATGAAACCGTAGGAGCGTGAAAACCATAGTCAATCAATCGTTTTGCGATATCAGTAACTTCAACTTGAGCTGATTTTTTGAAAGGTCTGCAATCTAAAATCATTTCGTGTGCCACACGATTGTTTGTGCCAGTGTAAAGTACATCGAAGTGACCACTTAGTTTTTCTTTCAAATAGTTGGCATTCAAAATTGCAAACTTGGTTGAATCTGTTAATCCTTCGCCACCTAGCATTTTTACATAGCCGTATGAAATCAATAGAATCAATGCGCTGCCGAATGGTGCACTTGAGATTGCTCCGATAGCTTTTTCGCCACCTGTTTTGTGAAAACGATGTCCTGGTAAAAATGGAGCCAAATGTTTCGCAACACCAATTGGTCCAACTCCTGGTCCTCCACCTCCGTGAGGGATAGCAAATGTTTTGTGAAGGTTTAAGTGGCAAACATCTGCGCCAATCATTCCTGGGCTTGTTAATCCTACTTGTGCATTCATGTTTGCACCATCCATGTATACTTGACCACCATTATCATGTACAATCTTTGTGATTTCCATGATTGAAGCTTCAAAAACACCGTGAGTTGATGGATACGTTACCATCAATGCACCAAGATTTTCTTTGTGAAGTTCTGCCTTGGCTTGTAAGTCGGCTACATCAATATTTCCAGCATCATCGCATTTCACCACTACTACTTTCATACCTGCAACCACTGCGCTTGCAGGATTGGTACCGTGTGCAGAAGATGGAATGAGTACGATGTCTCGGTTTGCATTTCCATTAGCTGCATGGTATGCACGAATCACCATCAAACCAGCATATTCGCCTTGAGCGCCACTGTTTGGTTGAAAACTCATAGCGTGAAAGCCAGTTACTTCACACAAATCGTCATGCAAATCTTTGATTGCCTCTAAGTATCCGCCAGCTTGGTTTGCTGGTACAAATGGATGCATGTTAGCAAATGCAGGGTTTGTGATTGGGAAAAGCTCGCTTGCTGCATTCAACTTCATGGTGCAACTGCCCAATGAAATCATGCTGCGAGTAAGTGAAATGTCCTTATTTTCAAGTGATTTAATATAACGCATCATATCCGTTTCGCTTTGAAAAGCATTGAAAATAGGATGTGTTAAATAAGAAGAAGCGCGTTGAAGGTAAACAGGAATTGCAGCTCCTTTTTCTGCTTCAAGCGTGATGCTATCAACTTCAAGTGCTGCGGCAATTACATCTATTGCTTTTTGTAAATCTTTTGTTCTGGTTGTTTCGTCAAGCGAAATAGTAACGTGGTTCGACTCTGGATACCAGAAGTTGATTTCGTTTTTAACGGCAAGTTGTTGAATAGCAGAAGCCTTCTCTG
>CAZWXC010000317.1:0-4070 GCA_964637935.1 uncultured Flavobacteriales bacterium
AAAATCCTTCGCCTCTATCGCGATAAGCGTGATGTGTTCCGCCAGCAATATTGAGTGCGCAGCCATCGCCTTTTATGGCTTTTACAGCACCATCAATGGTGCCTTGGCAAATAATGCGCTCTCTCAATATGAGCATTTCATTGTGCGGAAAGCCACTTACGCGCTGCTCACGCGGAGTAAGTAATAAGTTAGATAGCCGATGCCAATAATCAGCATCGTGTGTGGTAAGAATTTGGGCTTCGGTAAGCGGTTGTGAAGCAACGAGTTGTGCTTGGCTTATGGTTCCTTCATAAAGCAATTGCTCTGGAACCAAAGAGTATTTTTCCATCGGAAACCGATGGCCTTCGGGCAGTGGATGCGCATAAATTTCTGACCAAGCTATAGAAACCATGGCATCTTTAACAAGGAAAGTAATGCTTAGTTCTCGATCAAACTTTTGTAGTTGGCCATGTACTGCTCTTGAGAAAGACCTTTTGGCACCGCTTCTTTAAAAAAACGCATATAAATTTCAAATTGTGGTGCTTGTTGATAGCCCGGTACAATCTGTAATCGCTCGAATTTTTCATTCAGAAAAACGAAACTTGGGTAACTCATTTTATTGTCTAACAGTGATGCGGCAAGCATGTGTGTGCTGCGTTTTCCATCAGGATTGTTGTTGACAAACTGATATCCATTAAAGTTGATGGTGTCTTTCATTTCAGCATCAAGCTTCACAGCGTAATAATATTTATTCATGTAATCTACAATTACTGGATGCACAAACGTGGTTTGATCCATGCGCTTGCACCAGCCACACCAATCGGTGTAGGTATCAACAAAGATTAAACGTGGTTCTTTTTTATTGGCAGCTACCGCTTCGTCCCAGCTCATCCAGTTGATTTTGGTTGCTTGTGCTGCCGCAGAAATAGTAATAGTAACAGAAAACAGAAGTAGAAAAATATTTTTCATGCGATGAAAGTAATGATTATCAAAAGTGCGTGAAAATCAAAAGGCAGCTATTAACACGAATTAATAACTGCCTTCTTTAGTTTATTGAAATGCTAAGTGCTTATTTCACACCGTGCATGAGTTTTTGAAGTGGTTTGCTAAAGATGATAATCACCAATGCAATTCCTAGCAAAACAAAGCCAATGGTGGAGAAAATACTGATGTATTGTTCTAATCCTTGTTCTAGTGATAAAGCTTCGCCCGTGTCGCCATGACCACCCGTTAGGGCAGCGATTTTGCCCCCAGCGTAGTTGGCCATAGCAAAGCTCAAGAACCAAGCGCCCATTGCAGTACCCGCAATGTTTTTTGGTGAAAGCTTTGTAACCATTGATAATCCGATTGGAGAAAGAAAAAGCTCGCCAGTAGTGTGAAGCATATAAAGGAAGAATAATGTCAATAATGGTACTTGGAAGGCTTCGTTAACGAACATCATACCCACCATGGTTACCAAAAAGCCTAACGCTAATTGAATAATACCAAAAGCAAACTTTAGCGGTATGCTTGGGTCTTTACCGATTTTAGCCAGTTTAACCCACATTACAGAGAAAATAGATCCAAAAACAATAATGAAGAATGGGTTGAAAAACTGCGTCATGGATGCAGGCATTTCCCAACCAAAAATCATACGATCAACATTTCTGTCGGCAAATAGTGTGAGTGAAGTTCCCGCTTGTTCGAAACAAGCCCAAAACGTAATATTGATCAACATGAAGATGATTAATGCAATCATTCGGTCTTTCCAAATAGCCATGCCTTGTTCTTTGTCAGCTTTAATTCCAGCTGCAATCATTGAATAAGAAATGTACACGAAAAGGGCAAGAAGCAAGTAATCCAGCACTTGGTTTTGGAATACAAGCAAATAGCAAAGTGGAATAAGAGCGAGTGACCCAACAGTGATTACTTGAACCATGTTAAACGGCCCAACTACTTTTTTCAATCCAGCTTCTGTTGGTTCAAGACCTGGGGCAGCAGCGTAATTTTTACGCCCAGTCCAAAAAATGATTAAACCAAGCAACATTCCGAAGCCTGCAAGCGCAAATCCTTTGTCAAAGCCATAAGTTTCGCCCACATAGGCTACTAAGGTGGTTGCGAGAAGCGCACCAATGTTAATTCCGATATAAAAAATGGTGAAACCAGAATCTCTTCTAGGGTCACCATCTTCGTATAGTTTTCCAACTATGGTAGAAATGTTGGCTTTAAAGTAACCATTTCCAACAATAATAGCACCCATACCGATAAGTAGAAAAGTCTCATTGCCGCCAAGAATAATAAACTCACCAATTGCCATTAAAATAGCACCTAGAATTACCGCATAGCGATATCCTAAAAATTGATCGGCCATTCTTCCTCCTAGGATGGGAGCCGCGTATACTAATGCAGTATATGCTCCATAAATAATTGATGCATCCGCATCTCCTTTCATTAAGGATTTTACGAGGTACAAGGTGAGGAGCGTGCGCATGCCATAATAGCAAAAGCGTTCCCACATTTCTGAAAAGAAAAGGGTCATTAATCCTTGCGGCTGACCAGTTTTAACTTCACTCATAAAGTGTTTGATTTAGGTTGTTCTTGGTTTTAGTGTTTGTTTATCAACAGGTTAAGTCAAAAGCTTTTCCTGACTTCTTTTTTTGATAAGCGGTAAATATATAAATGTAAATGAATGCGTGTTGTTATTGGGCCTCCATCCTTTGGTTTACAGGTTTTTCTCGATGTAACTCGTTAGTCTCGTAAACAAGTGATGCCTTGTGTTTCCACCATAAATTCCGTGGTTTTTGTCAGGATACATCGCAAAATCATATTGCTTGTCTGCCTTGTTTAATGATTCTACTAATTCTACCGCATTTTGAAAATGCACGTTATCGTCTGCCGAACCATGCACCAATAGGTAGTTTCCTTTTAGTTTTTCTACATGATTTATGGGCGAATTGTCATCATACCCAGCGGCATTGTCTTGTGGCAAACCCATGTAGCGTTCGGTGTAGATACTGTCGTAAAAACGCCAGTTGCTCACTGGTGCCACGGCAATTGCTGTTTTGAAAACGTCAGCGCCTTTATACAAACACAAGCTACTCATATAGCCACCATAGCTCCAGCCCCAAATGCCTATGCGGCTTTTGTCAACATACGGTTGCGCGCCAAGCCATTTTGCTGCTTCTATTTGGTCCATGGTTTCGTACTTTCCGAGTTGGCCATAGGTTTGGGTTCTAAAGGCTTTGCCTCTTGCTCCTGTACCTCTATTGTCTACACAAACTACCATGTATCCTTTTTGAGCCAAAAGTTGATGCCACCAATAATTTCCGCTAAACGCATTTGTCACCATTTGCGATCCTGGACCACCATACACGAACATCAATACTGGATACTTCTTTTTCGAATCGAAATTTTTTGGTTTGATCATCCAGCCGTTTAGCTTCACATCTTCACTGGTTGTGAAATCGAAAAATTCAACTTTAGGTAGTTTCAATCCCGAGAGCTTTTCGTTGAGTTCGGTGTTTTCTTCAAGACTTCTCAATTGCTTGCCATCATTGCTGTGTAGCGAAACGTTTACTGGACTATTGGCTGTATTATGGTATAAAATAAAATAGTCGAAAGTGCTGCTGAAAGCCGCGCTAGCGTTTCCTGATTCTGGACTTAATGCTTTTGGTTTACCGCCTTTTAAGGGAATGGAATAAATACCTGTGTTGATAGGAGAGGTAATGCTTGCGCTGAAAAACAACTGTTTGGATTTAGGGCTGTAACCAATAAATTCCTTCACTTCCCAATTTCCTTTTGTCAATTGCTGTTCGCCATTTCCATTAAAGCCATAACTGTATAAATGGAAAAAACCGTCTTTTTCACTTCGCCAAATAAAGCCAGCATTTTCGCCATAAAAAGTAAGGTCGTCACTGATTTCGATGTAAGTGTCGCTGCTTTCTTTATAGATGTTTCTAACAGAAAGGTCAGCGGTGTTTACTACATCAATGTAAAGCTCGTTTTGCAAGCGTGGCATGCGCATTACTGCTAAATAATCCGCGCTTTGTGTCCATTTAATTCTTGGAATGTACTCGTAATCGGCAAGTTGCAACTGTTGCGTGTTGTTTCCT
>CAZWXC010000318.1:0-4063 GCA_964637935.1 uncultured Flavobacteriales bacterium
CGGCTTCCCAGGGGAGTTGGAGGCTAAAGGAAAAAGTTGAACCCTGGGCAACTTTACTTTCGAGGGTAATAACCGAGCCCATTTTTTTTGCCAGGCGATTGGCAATATTTAGTCCCAAACCGGTACCCCCGAATCGGCGGGTAGTTGAACTGTCCGCTTGGGAAAAGGCCTGAAAGAGCTTTTGTTGTTGTTTTGCGCTGATGCCAATGCCCGTATCTTGGACCCAGAAAGTAAATTGACCGGGGTTGGCTTGGTGAAATCGAATACCAAAAACCACCTCTCCGGTTTCGGTAAATTTTATAGCGTTTTGAAGGAGGTTGATAAAGATTTGTTTAAGGCGCAGGGAATCGACCCAGACAAAACGGGGCACCTTCGGGTCCAGGTCGACCAGAAACTCCAGGTGTTTTTGTTCTGCCTGAAAGGTCACCAATTCCGCGACCTGCTCAATGAGTTCCGGAAGGTCGACCTTGGTAATTTCCAGGTCGAGTTTACCCGCTTCGATTTTGGAAAAGTCCAGAATGTCGTTGATAATGCCCAGAAGGGCCTTTCCCGACAGATTCATGTTTTCCACGTAGGCCCTTTGGACCTCGTCCAGGCTCGTCTGGAGCAGGAGCTCGCCAAATCCTATTACCCCATTGAGGGGAGTTCGAATTTCGTGACTCATGTTCGCCAGGAACTCGGACTTCGCCTGGCTGGCAGCTTCGGCAGACTCTTTGGCTTGGGCAAGGTTGACCTCGGCCACCTTTCGTTCGGTTATGTCGTCGATGCTGCCGATCATTCGCAAGGGATTTCCATCCGAATCCCAGCTTGCAAGGGCACCCCGGTCATGGATCCACACGATGGTTCCATCCGGGCGGACCATGCGGTGTTCCCCTTCGTAGAAGGTACGATTTTGAATTGCGGTCTGGACCTTTTTGATTACCTGTTCGCGATCCTCGGGATGAACCCGTTCGGAAAATACCTCAAAACTGTGCTCCACTAGCGATTCATCTAACCCAAGAATTTGGCACCACCGACGATTATGCCGAACGACATTCTCTGGTATGAGCCAGTCCCAGATTCCCTCCCCCGTAACCTCGAGGGTAAGAGCCAAGCGTTCTTCGCTCTCTTTCAAGAGCTTCTGTTCGGTTTCCCACGCCAATTGAAGCCGTTTTGCCTCGGTTATGTCGTCCATGAGGGTATAGACCACCTGGACCCGACCTTCGGAGTTTTTCAAAGGAATTATGTAGGACGATAGGTAACGTTCTACCCCCCATTTTGACCGGTAGAAGACCTCGAATCTTTGGGTCTCGCCGGTCTGGACGCAGGTTCGAAACCGCTGTGCATAGCCGTTTTCTACCAGGGGAGGAAAGGTGAGAACGTTGACTTGCCTGGTAGCCTCCAAGGAGGGAGACCCAAGAAGTTCCAGCAGTTGTTCGTTCCCATCGAGAATAACACCCTGGGCATTGGCGATATAAATTCCCAAAGGGGAATTTTCAAAGAGGAGCCGATATTGGTGCTCTTTTTCGGTTCGCTGCTGGGCAATGATTTTTTTGTCGGTAATATCCGAAATGTACCCGTGCCAAATAATACTGCCGTCGGCCTGCTTTTCTGGCTGGGCGACACCCCGGAGCCAACGAAGGCCCCGACTGGGTAGAATTACCCGGTACTCGTGTTCCCAAATTTCGAGGGTTCGTTGGGAGGTTTGTATCGATTGGACAACGGCGTCTAAATCGGTAGGGTGAATTCGGGTGAAGGCCTTGGCCGCATCCTGTCGCACCTCTTCGGGAGTAACCTCGAAGAGGTCCCAGACGTGGGCAGAGGTAAAGGGAAAACAACTGCGACCGTCGGGGAAGGCATGGTACTGGTAAAGAACCCCAGGAATTTGGGTTGAGAGTTTTTGCAATAGGGTATGGTCTGCCACAGTTGCCTCCAAGGTACCAGGCCGGGGTATTTTCAAGGGGAAATTCTATAACAATTCGGGTTCCCGGTTTCTGAGTATCCAAGGTAGCCGTGCCTTGTAGCTGGCCGACCAGAGCGTAGACCAGCTGGAGGCCAAAGCCTGGGGAGGTTTAGAACCTGAAACCTTCAGGTAATCTCCTTCTGTTTTCCGCTAGGCTTATTAGAATTTCGTTGGGCCAATGGATTTCGAAGGCTTACTCGAGGGCATTGGTCATGATTTCCTTAATAATAATGCTCAAAGGTTGAAGGTGTCGAGCAGAAATCCTGCATGGAAACCATGTCGGTGTACGAGGACACGTAGAGCTTCTCGTACATGACAATAAGGCTTCGCACCCGACCTTGGGCCCCCAGGGCCTGACAGGTTGAAGCACTTCGGGTAGAAGTCTGTCGGGCTCTTGGGCCAAAATAGGCACCCCTACGAAAGAATCAAAATGCCCTCGGGCGATGGGTCCACGACTGAGCCCGGGGTCTTCGGAAGCACGGTAGGGCATGTACTATTCCAGCCGGCATCCTTAGGTGGGTACCTCGGTAATCTGGTTTTTTGGCATAGAAAGAGATTTGATTGACTAAATCGAGGAATCGTTGCTGGCGGGCGAGCTAAGGTCATGCCGAACAAAGATTGATCGGCGAGGGCCTTCGAGGTCCTTGGGTCGATTGGATCGCTGGTCAAGGATATCTACTACCGACTTAACTTCCTGCCCCGAGCCTTTTCGGGTAATGAGAAGGGCATCGTCGGTCTCTACAACGATTAAATCATCTACCCCAACTAGGGCAATTTGTTTGCGCGACCCCAAAATGACATTCCCCGTGGACCTTACAAGAATTGGCTCGGGCCATTTTTCGTCCGCTGTAGACCCAGCGGCGTCAGGAGAGGCAGACTCTGGTGCTCCTTCCTCGGCATCGTTCGTCTCGGGGTGACGGCCAGTCTCTGGACTGAACACCGTTTGGGAATCCCCTTGTCCAACCACCAAGCCTTGGGATTGTAAATGTTCGGCCAGGGCCTCCAGACTTCCTACGTCACTCCATCCTAGGTCGCAGGGAACTACCACACCCCGGGTCGTTTTTTCCATAACCGCATAGTCTAGGGAGAGAGAAGGAATAGCCCCCATGGCCTCGGGGGTCGGTTGGGCGATGGGTCCCGGGTCCTTTATGGTAGCTTTCGCGGATTGGTAAACCTCCGGGGAGTGGGCCTTGAGCTCCTGCAAAAACGTACCAGCGGTGAAACAGAACATTCCGCTGTTCCACGAATAGCGGCCCGATTCCAGGTACATTTGGGCCGTGGCCAGGTCGGGCTTTTCCCGGAAGGATTGAATTCTGCGTGGAGTCCCTAGAGACCCAGGAATGGTACCCTGCAAGGTTGGGCCCCCGGGCAGGAGCGTCTCGCCAAGGCTCTGCACTGCCGGGCCACCTTGCAGCTGTGTGCCCGGGCGTGGCAGCTCCGCCCCGGCTTCGATGTACCCAAACCCGGTCTCAGGGCTGGTGGGGGTTATGCCGAAGGTAACCAGAAACCCCTCCTGGGCAAGACGGATTCCTTCAACCATGGCTTGTTGGTAGGCTTCTTCGTGGCGGATAATATGATCCGATGGGCAGACGATGAGTACATCGTCGGGGTTCAGCCCCAGAGCCACGAGGGCGACCGCGGGAGCGGTGTTGCGTCCGACCGGCTCAATGAGGCCCCCGGCCCCATGCACCCCGAGGCCGGCCAGCTGATTCTCGGCCAGATGCCACTGGGCGGAGTTGCTGGCTACCAGGATGTGGGCCCCCAGGCTGGTGTTGCGCTGTACGGTCCGCTCGAACAAAGTTCCGCCGGGAAAAAGGGGGGCAAACTGCTTCGGAAGAGATTTGCGGCTTAGGGGCCACAATCGGGCGCCGATACCACCACACAAAATGAGAGCGTAGACCTGGGCTGTTGTACTCATACTCTCTATTGTGCCGTAAAACCACAAAAATCGCTACGCCAACTTAGAATTCGCCAAACTCTCACAAAGTAGATTGGGGTTAGTTTTAAAATATCGCATGCGATTATATCGTGTGCGACCATTTAAAACCTACTTGTTTTCATTATCGGAGAGTTCTCGAAACCATGGTATTCTGGCCTATGTACTACTCAATCTACCACCAC
>CAZWXC010000319.1:0-4057 GCA_964637935.1 uncultured Flavobacteriales bacterium
TAAATGAAAGAGCCTTTTTGCTCTTTGAAACAAATGCGGTTTATCATTTTCGCTTAAAGCGGAAGTTTCATAAAGTGGCTCGCGCAGCGGAACATTGATTTGAACTGGCTTTTGTTCTACCAAAGCTGTTTCAAACGCCTCATTGATCAAACGCTCGTTATACCAAGTATCATCGGCATCTTTGGCCCAAACCAAATTGAAATTCTTGATAAAAACACCATCCATCAGGCTGGTTTGTCTAATGCTTTGTCCTTCGCCTTGGTCAATCCATTCTGTTGGTCGGTCGGCAGTAATGGCAATAAGCGGAATGTTTTGATAAAACGCCTCCACCATTGCTGGCGCATAGTTGATCATAGCACTGCCACTTGTGCATGAAAGCATCACCGGCTTGCGTTTTTGTTGAGCCATGCCCAACGCAATAAATCCTGCAGAACGCTCGTCAAGCACACTCAAACAATTAAAAGCTTCGATGGCTGAAAAGCTGAGAATGAAAGGTGCATTGCGGCTTCCAGGAGACAAAACTATATCTGTAATTTGCTTGTGAAGTGCAATTTGCACTACCGATCTAACAGAAGGTATGGACGAAATTTCAGTCATTTATCTTCATGGCGCTCAGCACCGTATTCATTTTTCTATTGGTTTCTTCCCACTCAGTTTGAGGCACACTCATTTCATTAATACCACCGCCCGCATAGAGCAAAAGGTGGTTGCGAAATAACTGCATGCATCGCAGGTTAACAAACAAATGGCTGTTTTCGTTCGCATCTATCAACCCAAGATAACCTGTGTAAAGCGAACGCTGGTAATTTTCAGTTTTTAAAATAAAGTCGTAAGCTTCTTTTTGTGGAAAGCCGCAAATTGCTGACGTTGGATGCAATAGGCTCGCATACTGGTCTATAGACTTATTTCCTAGCCAAGATATAGGCGTTTTCAAGTGATTGATCGCTCCGAATTGATGGCTAATTCTTTCACCAACAGTCACGTTTTCTTCATTCAGTTTTTCTGCAATGCTTTTCACTACCAATTCTTGCTCAAAAAACTCTTTTTCTTCAAAGGCTTCGTTGTTCCATTTTGTGCCCGCAAGCGCCATGGTTTCAAATCCATAAATGGTTTGTTTTACTAGTGTTTCGGGGGTAGCACCCATCCAAATACCATCGTTTTCGGTAGCCAATAAATAAACCAATGCATTTGGAAATGAAGCTTTCAATCGCTTCAAACTATTATTTATAGAAAAATCTTGAATGCTCTTAAGAGCATTTCTACTCAGCACAACTTTGCCATGAAATTGGTTAGAAAAATCAATAGCTTTTTTTACAAGTAATTCATACTCATTTTGAGAAATATCTTCTCGAAAAGGCATTTCTGCTAGGGGAATCGCAAACGGTTGATTAAGGTCGAAGTATTCTCGTTTTCCAACGATTTTATTCAAGGGAGATTCATTTTCAAAACCGCGCCAAATAAAGCTTGCACTTCCTTTTATATCAGGAATTATCGTTTCGAAAAAATCATTCCCCGGAAGGGAAAACACAACTTGAGAAAAATCGTTAGCCATTATTGAATCACCAAACGCAGGGTTTCTGAAGATGTTTTCACAAAGTAAACTCCAGCATCCAAATCACTCACATCAACGGCCTCAAGTTGTGATTTTGGATGCCATGTTTTGATTAAAACACCGCGCATATCTATCAAACTTACTTGTTCAGAAATCTGATTTAAAAACTCAAGATGAACCAAGCTTGACGCAGGATTTGGATAAAGAACTGCCTTGTTTTCAACTACAATTTCTCGAACTGAAGTGACAGCCGTTGAATGCTGTAACGATATGCGTGATGTATTGATAACCAAACGCATAAACGATGCTTGACGCTCGGTAAAAAGGTACATGCAACCATCGGTTGCGTAATCCATGTAATTCATAAACATGTCGCCATTGGCTTCGTTTGGGCAACTATAAATAGGAAATGTTTTACAACCATTATTCGGCCCAAACTGGTTTGGCGTGTCGCTCATATAATCTGTGTGATTGCAATCGCCCGACTCGCTGCCCCAAAGGTGTTGCAGTCCAAAGTAATGCCCCGTTTCATGCACCATGGTTCGTCCTAAATTATAAGGCGAAACAGCGGTGCCCATGGTTCCAAAAGCGCGTGGAGCCATTACTATTCCGTCTCTTTCACTTTTCTCCGTTGCAGGCAAGAATGAATACCCAAGCACCAAACCTCCGATATCACACACCCACACATTCAAGTAATGCGGCTGCGGCCAAGGATCAATTCCACCGGCTGAAGTTTTGTAGTAAAACTCAGTATCGCCAATATCTTGAACTGTTGTTTTAGTGCGAGTGACACCTGTAGTAAAATCTCCATTTGGATCTTTATCTGCCAATACAAAGTTGAAACCAACGGAGGCTTTCGCATCAGAAAACACTGATGGAATTTCGGATTGATCGGCATTTCTTAGATTAAAATCTCGATTGAGCACATCTATTTGAGAGTGGATTTGCTCCATCGAAATATTGTTGACTTCATCATAATAAACCACATGAACCACCACGGGAATGGTGTAAATTGAGCCATCGTCACGTGTATTACTGGCTAACTCACCCGCTTCAAAATGACGCTGAAACTCTGTTAAATCTGCAATAGAAGCTTTGTAAGAAGCATCAGTTGCCAGTGCGTCAAGCATTTTTTCTGTTGTGGCGCATTTATGCTGTGCCACAGCCGCGAAGCAATTCATCAAAAGGAGAAATGTCAATAATTTACGCATCCAACGAATTTCAATGATTTGAATTCAAATTCAGAAAACAATAACAAACATCGGTCAATTACATGCGCTCAGGCACATTTATACCCAATAACTTCATTGCCGTTTTTATGGTTTCGCCTGTCAATTTGGTCAAGGCAATTCTAAAGTTTCGTTCAGCACCGTCTGCTTTCAGAATTGGTGTATCGTGATAAAATTGATTGTAAAGTTTCGCAATATCTACACAGTAACTCGCAACCATCGCTGGATTCAAAGTATCTGCCGCTTCGGCAACCATGGCATTAAAACCCGTGAGTTCACGCAAGAGTAAACGCTCTTTATCATTAAGCTCGGCATTAATATCAGCAGTTGCCGAATCTTCTGCTTTGCGCAAAACGGCTTGGCATCGAGCATACGTATACTGCACAAATGGACCAGTATCACCATTCAATGAAACTGACTCTTCAGGATTGAACATCATTCGCTTGCGCGGATCTACACGCAACAAATAAAACTTCAACGCACCAATACCCAAGGTTTCAAAAAGCGTCAATTGCTCTTCTTCGCTCATTTCGTCAAGCTTGCCTTTTTGTTCTGAAGAAGCTTTGGCCGCAGCTACTACTTCTTCCATCAAATCATCAGCATCAACAACGGTTCCTTCTCGCGATTTCATTTTACCGCTAGGCAAATCAACCATGCCATAGCTCAAATGCTTGCAAGCCGAAGCCCAATCATAGCCTAATTTTTGGAGAATAAGGAACAATACTTTGAAGTGATAATCTTGCTCATCACCAACGGTATAAATCACCTGTTTCAGTGCTGGAAAATCTGCAAAACGCTGCACTGCCGTTCCAATATCTTGCGTCATATAAACTGTGGTTCCATCGCCACGAACCAACAACTTTTGATCTAAGCCATCTGGCTCCAAATCGCACCAAATAGAGTTGTTTTCTTTTTGGAAAAAGAGTCCTTCTTCCAAACCTTTAAGAGCGATTTCTTTACCAGATTTATAGGTTTCTGATTCGTAGTAAAGCTTGTCAAAAGAAACACCCATTCTATTATAAGTAGCGTCAAATCCTTTGTAAACCCAACTATTCATCATTTCCCAAAGAGCAACGGTTTCAGGTTCGCCTTGCTCCCAATCTTGCAACATTTTTTGAACCTGAACAGCCAAAGGCGCTTGCTTTTTAGCTTCTTCCTCTTCTATTCCTTGTGCTAATAAATCAGCAACTTCTGCACGAAAAGCTTGATCGTATTTCACATAATATTTACCAACTAACTTATCGCCTTTCAAACCAGAAGTTTCAGGAGTTTCGCC
>CAZWXC010000320.1:0-4056 GCA_964637935.1 uncultured Flavobacteriales bacterium
CCAATACAATTGTTTCTACAAATCCCGAAAATGTAAATATCCCAAGAGCAACTGTCCAAGAAGTATATGATCAAATACTTACTGATTTAGAGACAGCTGCTAACTTATTACCACAAACGTACGGAAATGATGCGAGCATTAATAAAGCAAGAGCCACTGAGGGTGCTGTTAATGCTTTAGCCGCAAAAGTGATCATGCAGAGTCCAACACCCGATTATAACAAAGCATTGCAACACATTATTGCAGTAGAAAATAGTGCCGCAAATTATAGGTTAATTGACTACAATCAGCTTTTTGATGGAAATAATTACAACAATGCTGAATCCATTTTAGAAATACAGTATTTGGGCGGTAACGAAGGAAATTATGGCCCTCAATTATTATTACCTCCATCAATTTCAGGAGATGCATGGAGAAAATTTGCAACTCCCTCTGTAGATGTAGTTAACGCTTTTGATGACGAAGGAGACAATATCCGAAAAAATGCCGCTATTCTTTTTGAAACTGTGAATTGGTCCGATGAGTTTTGGGGAAATACTTCAGGAAGCTCTGTTCCATTTGGCTATAAAATGAAAAATGCCAACGGATTTGCAAGTGCTGATAGACAGTATCTATTGCGTTTAGGAGATATTTTGTTACTTAAAGCAGAAGCACTTACTGAGTTAGGTCAAATTAGCAATGCTGTTATTGAGGTAAATAAAATTAGAAATCGTGTTTCTTTACCAAACTTAACGCCCCAACAACAAGCTTCTCAAGCGATTTTAAAAGAGACTATTTTGAAAGAAGGTTGGAATTGTTTTTAGAAGGTCAAAGATGGGATGATTTGGTGAGATATAAAAAAATTGTAACCACCATGAATAATCTTATAGAAATTGATTTAAGAAATGGAAATCCCGTAAGATATAACATGACAGAGGCTAAAATTTTACTACCTATTCCGCAACAAGAACTAGATAGAAATCCGGCATTGACTCAAAATCCATTATAATATATTATGAAAACTATTGCTAAACTTTTAACGACGATTGTTGTATTTTTCTTACTCACAGTTTCTTGTGATATAGAATCAAACATACAACCAGAAGGACAATGGGAGCTAACCAATCCCATCTTAGTCTCTCCAACCAATGATGAAATTTTTGAATTGGATCAAATTACGCCCAACGAAACAATTACTTTCAGTTGGCAAGCAGCGACTTCATCTGCAGGATTTGGAATTACCTACAAAGTGGCTATTTTTAAAACCGATGACAGTTCTTTGTCAAATCCGCTGTATGAATTTAGTTCAGGAAATGCAGGCAAGGCATTATCTGCTACAATTTCTTATCAAAAACTAGATGAAATACTCTCTTTTGCTGGTTTTCCGGCTAATGAAAATGCCACGATTACATGGGCAGTAAAAGCCGAAAGTCTCAGCAAAACAGCGATGACTTCGAATACGATTACTGTAAAAAGATTTCAGGATGAAATCATACCAACCAAACTATTTATTTCAGGATTGGCCACTGAAGATGCTGGCGTATTAACTGATGCAATGCCATTGAAACGATTGAATGATAGCGATGGCAATTTATCAAACATCCACGAAGTTTACCTGCGTTTAAAAGCAGGCGAAACCTATCAATTTTATAGTGAAAATTCATTGCCTAGTTTACTTTATGGAGGAAAAGATGGTGTTTTAGAGAAATCAGGAAGTCCCATCATAAGTTCAGAAACAGGGATTTTTAGAGTAAAAGTAAATTTAGACACCAATACCTATGAGCTTTTTAAAATAAACTTTATGAGTATGGTAGGAAGTCCCATCAATGGTGGTTGGGGAGGTGATGAACCGCTACAATACCAAGGAAATGGCGTTTGGAAAGAAAGTATTGATTTGGTTGGTACAGGTGGATTTGTTTTTAGAGCAAATGGAGACTGGGGATACTTGATGAAAAGAATAGTTGGCACCCAAAATAACCTTATTTTTGAAAGAGAAGCATCCTCACAAGGAGTTACCTTTGAAGATATCCCCTCTAACAATACCGGACTTTATATTGTAACGCTCAATTTAAATGCTGACGGTTATTTTTACTCATTCGTTAGAGACACTTCGGTTGTTACGCCAATTCAAACACCTAGTTCGTTATTCTTGTTTGAAAATGGCTCTATGATCAAAGAATTTAATAAAAATGGTGATGTTTTTGAATTGAATGAATTTATCCCCATGCGCTCCTCAGCCAATTACACTTTAAACTCGCTGGCAAATGGTACAGGAATCAGTTATTCTTTAGCTTCCAATTTAGCTGAATCTAATACTCCCAATGCAGATAAAGTTAGTGATGCCGTTTTAATCCTTGAAAATAACACGCCTTTTACACTGTCATCAGACAGGGCATTGCGCTTGCAATTTAATTTTAATACCGCTAAAGTTACTTGGACGTATTACAATATAAAATTATTTCATTGGTCAGTTTGGGATACAAGAGATGAGTTTGTAATGACCTATGAACACCCAAATACCTACAAAATTTCAACCAACCTCACTGCTAATTACGATATGAAATTTATCAGTCCTTGGGATTTAGATTTTGGTGCTACTTCACCGAATTCCCTCAGTGGAGATTTACTAAACGGAGGTGGCTCTAATATTGTAAATATAACGCAAGATGGCAACTATGCAGTAACTATAACATTAAATAATAATTATTCAACAGGAACCTATCAATTCGTAAAACAATAAAAAATGACTGCAAACATAAATTTTACTAAATATACACATACAATGACTTATACGTTGCTTTTATCCTTACTACTTGTAACAGCATCCTGTCAAGAAAAAATAATAACTGAGTATGAACCGCCACAATTAGAAACTGTTGATGTTGATTTCTTTTTAACAACACCCGATCAAACAAGTTTGATAGCGCCACAAGAGAACGGAATTTTTCCATTAACTGATAATGATAATTTTACCATCAATGTTTCCGAAAACGACACATTTCAATCCATGGACGGTTTTGGATACACACTTACTGGAGGTAGTGCAACGCTTATAAACACCATGTCATCTTCCGCAAGAAGTGCATTATTAACAGAATTATTCTCTGTTGAAAATGGCAATGGCGTAAGTTATTTGCGCATTAGTATTGGTGCTTCTGATTTAGATGCACGTGTTTTTTCATACAGCGATTTGCCTGCAGGACAAACAGATGTACCCCTTTCTAATTTTTCAATTGGCCCAGATAGAACCCATTTAATTCCTGTTTTAAAAGAAATACTAGCCATTAATCCAAGCGTTAAAATATTAGCCACACCATGGTCTGCCCCTGTATGGATGAAAACTAATGGAAGTAGTATTGGAGGAAAATTGCAAAACCAATACTATGCTACCTATGCCAATTATTTTGTGAAGTATATAAAAGCAATGCAAGCTGAAGGCATCACAATCCATGCAATGACCATACAAAATGAGCCTGAAAACCCTTTCAATAATCCGAGTATGCTCATGGAAGCAACTGAACAAAAAGACTTTATTGTAAATCATTTAGGGCCTTTATTTTCTTCAGAAAATATAGCAACAGACATCATCCTTTTTGATCATAATTTAGACAATCCTAATTACCCCATATCCATTATGAATGATGCAGCTGCCAAACAGTATGTTGCAGGCTCAGCATTTCATTTATACGCAGGTACCATTGACAAAATGAGCGTTGTTCATAATGCGCATCCTGATAAAGGCGTTTATTTTACGGAACAATGGATAGAAGCTCCTGGAAATTTTCCTTCTGACATTCGATGGCATTTTAGAGAATTGATTATTGGCGCGACAAGAAATTGGAGTAAGGTAGTACTGCAATGGAATTTGGCTGCTGACCCAGACAACAAACCTTTTACTGACGGAGGTTGTACCAAATGCCTAGGAGCCATCACGATTAATGGTAACAATGTGACACGAAATTCGGCATATTATATCATTGCACAAGCCTCAAGATTTGTTCCTCAAGGTTCTGTAAGAATTGGTAGCAATAACTCCTTAGACATTCAAAACGTTGCATTTAAAACACCCGATCATAA
>CAZWXC010000321.1:0-4042 GCA_964637935.1 uncultured Flavobacteriales bacterium
CCAGTGAGGCTAATCCAATGGCTGGTTTATTCATAAGAGAGCACGCGCTTGCCATTGCTAAACACGTTGAAAAAATTTCAATCATTCATGTTTCAATAGAAAAGCAATCGTCATCCTTTCCTTTTTCGATAGAAATAAAGCAAAGCAACGATAACGGTCTTGAGGTTTATCACGCTCACATAAAAACAGCCATTCGAAAATTTGGCATTCATGATTTCCTTATCAAAAAAGCCTTTTCTAAATTGTTCGTGCTAGCAAGCAAGGAGGTTCGCCCTCAGTTTTTTCACCTGCATGTGAGAGATCATATTTCGAAATTGGCACTTGAAACTGAAGTCTTCAAATCACTTCCATTTATCCATACTGAGCACTTTTCTTTCTATCACCGTGGTATAGATTTAATGCCTGTAGCGCAAAAAAATGAAGAAATAAAAACGCTCAAAAATTGGTTTTCAAACCCACAATTGAAATTTTTCACACCTGTTTCAATGGAGCTAGGCAATGTGGTTTGCGACCGATTTCAGCTCCAAAAAGAAAAAATAGCCATCATTCCTAATGTGGCATCTCCAGCATTCTACTTCGATGAAAACGCGCTTGTCAAAAATGAAAAATTCAGCATAGTACTTGCCGCAAGCTGGCACGAACCCAAAAACCCTCAACTTTTTTTTGAAGCTCTTGCCATGCTATCGTCTCAATTTACAGAGCATCTTAAAATTGATGTTTTCGGAGAAGGTCCTCAACTTGAATTAAGCAAGACACTGATTGATGGTAAGTTGTCTCATATAGACCTCAATCTAATAGGTTTTCAAAGTAAGACTGAAATAGCAAAAGCATTGCAGGCTGCACACTTGTTTGTGCACCCAACCGATAGAGAAAACCTCCCGACTGTGATTATCGAGGCTTTGTGTTGCGGCACTCCTGTTTTATCCATGAATGTGAATGGAATCCCAGAACTAATAGATGATGCCAACGGGATACTTGTTGAGGCAAAAAATGTTGAAGCACTGAAAACTGCGCTCGAAACCATGATTTCAAACCATGATTTTTTTGACCGCAAAAGCATCGCACAAGACGCTCATGCTAAATTCTCACCTGAGGTGATTGGGAGAAAATTCTACCATCTTTACCAGCAAATTTCGGCCTAGATTAAATGAAGAATGCTACCGTAGTAATGCTGCTTGACAATCCCTTTCTCTCCGACTCAAGGGTAGAAAAAGAGGCTGATTCTCTGATCTATTCTGGGTTTGAAGTAATAGTATATTGTGTTTCTGATGATCAATTGCCTGCTGAAGAAAACCGAAATGGAATCGTTATCAAACGCATTCTGAACCTATTCTTTCAAAAACCCTTTGGAAAAAACTATAGCACACAATTGACGCTATTTTCAAATCAAATCTCAAAAGAATCATTTGACATTCTGCATTGCCACGACTTCATGTTGATGCCTTTAGCAGCAGCAATAAAAAAACAAAAGCCGCGAATTTTCTTCACCTATGATAGTCATGAATACTTGGCAGGCTGGCCTTATTACAAAGAAATTCCCAATCTTATCAATCGATCAAAGGGCTATTTGGTTTGGATGAGAATGCTTCAAAATGAGAAAAAAGCAACCAAAGCAATCAATGCACTGCTAGCGCCAAGCGCGGCTATTGCAAAAGCATTGCAAGCACGTATTAAACTTGGTTTTTCAGGAATTTCTGTCAGAAATATTCCCGAATCTAAAATGATAGACTCAACTATTTCGCTCAAGGAAACACTTAAAATTAGTAAAGATCGAAAGCTAATCGTTCACTCAGGTAGCATCTATATGCCTCCGAAATTTATAGAGCAACTGATAAGTTTTGTAAATACTTCTGAGAATCTTTCTCTTGTTTTTATTGGTAATCGACCAATTCATAGCGACTTAAAACAGCGATATAAAACTATTCATCACATCTATTTTGTAGACTATCAGCCAAACATATTGCTTGATCAACTTGCGAGTTGCGATGCTGGTATTATCTACACAAGATCCAAGTCATACAAAGCGCATCAACTAGGATCTTCAAACAAACTCATGGAATATGGGCTAGCAGGTTTACCAACTATTGGTACGCAACAAATTGCGCATGAAGAATTAGAAGAACAATTTCACCATATGGAGTTGTTCTCTGAAAACGACTTCTCATCCTTCAAATCAGCCATCAATCGCATGATCGAAACCCTTCCAGAGAAAAAGAAAAACGCTGAACGCATTAAATACGCGCTATCTTGGGAGAATGAATTTAGACCTGTAGTTGAGCTTTATAAGAAAGTGTCAGCTAGGCTGCACAGCACCTAGCTTTGTTATGAAGAATCATTCCAAATAAGCTCTTCGTGACATGTATTACATTTCATTCCATTGCACAAAACTTTTCGCTTCTACATTTGTCCTCTTGAATATTCCTACATAAAACTATGGCAACAAAATCTGGATTACTAAACACGTCTGTAGCCAAAAAGGTGGCAATGGCTCTCTCGGGCTTTTTCCTCATGGTATTTTTACTACAGCACAGCACCATCAACATGCTTTCAGTTATCAGCCCCGATGCTTTTAACGAAACATCTCATTTCATGGGAACTAACCCGTTGGTTCAATACTTACTTCAACCCATTCTCATTTTCGGTGTGATTTTTCACTTGGCGATGGGAATGATTCTAGAGCAAAAAAACAGAGCATCTAGATCTGTTAAATACGCTTACAGCAAACCAGAAACCAACTCATCTTGGATGAGCCGCAACATGATCATCACAGGCATTATGGTGATGCTTTTTCTTGGTCTACACTTTTATGATTTTTGGTTGCCCGAAATAAACACCAAGTTTATCCAAGGTGATATGACTGGGATGCTTTCTGACGGTAGCGGATACAGATATTACGAAGAACTAACACACAAATTTGTAGATCCAATTAGAGTAGTAATTTACGTGATTGCTTTTGTTTTCTTGTCTCTTCACTTGATGCATGGCTTTCAATCGGCTTTCCAATCTGTTGGTTTCAGAAAAACTACTTGGACTCCGATTATTCAAAAACTATCGATGATTTACGCTGTTGTTATACCAGCAGCCTTTGTTTTCATAGCTATTTATCATCATTTAGCTCACCATTAATAATTATCACATGTCAACGTTAGATTCTAAAATTCCTCATGGTCCAATAGCCGACAAGTGGACCGATTATAAAAACCACATCGATGTGGTTAACCCAGCTAACAAAAGATTGATCGATGTTATTGTTGTTGGTTCTGGTTTGGCTGGCGCATCAGCTTCAGCTTCTTTGGCAGAAATGGGCTATAATGTTAAAACATTCTGCTTTCAAGATTCACCTCGCAGAGCGCACTCCATTGCAGCTCAAGGTGGAATAAATGCCGCGAAAAATTATCAAAACGATGGTGACTCAACGTTCCGTCTTTTTTACGATACAGTAAAAGGTGGTGATTACCGCGCTCGCGAAGCAAACGTGTATCGTTTGGCCGAAGTAAGTGCAAGCATCATTGATCAATGTGTGGCTCAAGGTGTGCCGTTCGCTCGCGAATATGGTGGTTTACTTGACAACCGCTCTTTTGGTGGTGTATTGGTTTCAAGAACATTTTATGCAAAAGGACAAACAGGTCAGCAGTTGCTTTTAGGAGCATACTCGGCTATGTCTCGTCAAATAAACAAGGGCAAAGTGACGATGCTTAATCGTCATGAAATGCTTGATTTGGTTTTGGTAGACGGCAAAGCGCGTGGAATCATTGCTCGTAACTTGGTGACAGGTGAATTGGAGCGTCACGGTGCACACGCAGTAGTTTTAGCATCGGGTGGTTACGGAAACGTATTCTATCTTTCTACCAACGCAATGGGCTCAAACGTAACTGCAGCTTGGAGAGCACACAGACGCGGAGCTTATTTCGCAAATCCTTGTTACACACAAATTCACCCAACGTGTATTCCTCGTTCTGGAGATTATCAATCTAAGCTTACGCTGATGTCAGAATCGCTTAGAAACGATGGTAGAATTTGGGTTCCAAAGCATCTAAAAGAT
>CAZWXC010000322.1:0-4037 GCA_964637935.1 uncultured Flavobacteriales bacterium
ATTAGTAATTGCCTTGTCCCCTTGAGCTTCTCCTGAGAGGAGAATGGTCGAAGGACGGACTGGCCTAATCGCCTTCCATAACCGCTCTTCGACCAGCTGCGCGCTCAGAGCTGGCGGTTTTGATAATAACCTAAATTGTGTTCCATAAACCGCATCGCACTTCGACCTTTGCTCGTGCCTCGCAGCTCAGTGTGACGCTCGGTTGTGTTTTGCTCGTACCTCGCAGCTCAGTGTGACGCTCTGTTTTAGTTAACTAAATAAGAATTAGCAAATGCATCATCTTGTCCTCCTGAGCTTTGACCGAAGGGAAAATGGTCGAAGGATGGACTATGTAAATTTCAAACTATAAATGAGCTACTTTCTTTGCTCAAGAACCTCGGTTACTTTCGCTATTAATTCAAGATAAACAGGCCATTCATCTCTTTCCATTAAAAACACAGCTATTGAGGTGTTTAAGTCTGGAAAATATTGAACGGTAGTTCCCCAAAAACCACCATGACCGTATGTTTTTAGCCCGCCAATTTCCCTTTCTTGAATACCCATATAATACTTTGAAGGTATTTCATCTTGAGTAGCTGTTTCAGTCAACATCAGCGGCACGCTTTCTATGTTTTCAAATACTTTTCCGTTGAAAAGGTAATACGTAAAACGCGCTAAATCACTTACAGTTGAAGCAAGACCACCACCACCAAATGCATCAAACGATGGGTCAAGTGTTAGACTGTTTACCTTATACTTTGTGGCAAATTGTTCTGCTAAGGCTGACACACGCTCTGGTTGCTTTTCTTGTAAAATGAACCAAGTATGATTCAACTCTAATTCTTGAAAGTGCAGCAATTCGCGCATGGCAACATAGAAAGGCTTTCCTGTCAAGCGTTCAATGATTTCAGTCAGTAGCGAATAATTTGTTTCTGAATAGCTAAACTGAGCTCCTGGTGCCCACATCAAATCTCCATCGCTAATGGCGAGTGCAATTTGTTCATCTCTTGTCCAGTGGTGATAAGGTTCAGAAACCGTCATTTGTTGAAAGCGATCGGTATTCACAAAATCAAAAATGCCACTGGTGTTAGATAGTAAATGTAAAACGGTGATTGAACTCAAGTCATAATGGTCAGCCGAGAGCAACGAATCATTATGATGTGATATAAGCCCACGAATTGGCTGATCTAGTTTGAGTTTGTTAAGCTCTACCAAGCGAATAATAGCTGCTGCAACATAAGTTTTAGTGTTACTGGCAATATTGGCTGGTATGTCTGGGGTTAGTTTAAGACCTGCTGAATTGGCATTACCTATGGCTCCGCACCATGAAATAGACCGATCAGGAGCTTCGATACACATAGCAATACCTTTGGTTTGTGGGTGGGCGTTGTAAAATGAATCGATTAGGTTCTGAAAACGTCCTTCAATGTCTGTTTGTATGCTACTTTTTTGACCAAACGCCACCTTACAATTAAAGACAATTAGAAGAATCAATAATGTTTGAATACAACGCATATAAGCTTATTTGATCTCCAAATTTAGGGTGTTTGATAAGTCTTTTAGCTTTATATTAAATGGTTCATCATTATATTAATCTTTCGCTGGTTAGTGGCGTGCTAGCCTAATCGTGTTTCAGAAACCGCATCGCACTTCGACCATTGCTCGTACCTCGCAGCTCAGTGTGACGCTCTATTTTAGTAGCCAAATCATGAATTAGAGCAGATTTATTATTTCTTCCAGAACAAGAGCAGCATTCAACTTAAACTCTCGCTTCACTCTTCGTTTCCATCTTTCTTCTTACTCGGTGTATTCATTTTATACATCAGATAGCCGATTCCAAAAAGAAAGTGCGCTATAACCACCGCTGCAATGATGAATACCATGGTATTGTCTGTTTTCATAGGCGTAAAAGTATCCTCATGCTTTGGTTGATTACGTGACCTGAGTTACATGTGTTTTTTGTTTTCAACTCTTTTGAAAAATGACTAGAAGTAGCTATTGTGGGTTAAGCGTGATTAGCGCATATTTGGCTACCAAGCATTTATTGCACCTATGACCAAAGCTGATATCAATTTCGAGAAAGAACTGTGGGATGCCGCCAACGAACTACGTGGCGCTGTTTCTGAGAATAATTACAAAAACTACATCTTGCCGTTGGTGTTTTTAAAGCACCTGAGCGAACGCCACGATATTGTACATGACGAATTGCTGGGCTTGGTTTCAGAGCCAGCTTCAGCGTATTATACAGCCAACAAAGAAGAGCGCGAATACATTTTGGCCGATCCAGATGAGTATCGTTCGCGAAACACATTTGTGATTCCGAAAACGGCCTCTTGGCAATACCTAAAAGACAATGCCGAGCAAGATGACATTAAGGTGATTGTGGATGATGCCTTTGATGCCATTCAAGATTTATTGACTGTTTACAATCCGCAGCTCAACAACTTGCTGCCGCGCATTTTTGTGAAAAGTGAGCTCAGCGCAAAGCAAACAGGCGGCATTATCAACTTGCTTTCACATCCAAAGTTTAGTGAGAAAGAAAACCCCGAAAGTGATATTCTGGGCAGAATTTATGAATATTACATCGGTCGCTTTGCCATGGCCGAAGGCAGTGGTGCCGGTCAATTCTTTACTCCAGGTAGCATTGTGCGCTTGTTGGTAGAAATGCTTGAACCTTATAGCGGCCGCATCTTTGACCCAGCATGTGGCAGCGGTGGCATGTTTGTGCAAAGTCTCAAGTTTATCAATGAACATGGCGGCAGCAAAAAAGACATTAGCATTTACGGACAAGAAATGACGGCCCAAACCATGCGATTGTGCTTGATGAACTTGATGCTTCGCAATTTGACCTTCGATATCAAACTCGGCAATTCCTTGCTAGACGATAAGTTCCCAAGCCTAAAAGCTGATTTTGTAATTGCCAATCCACCTTTTAACGTAAGCAATTGGCATCCAGAAGATTTGCCTGATCTTGATCCTCGCTTGTTTGGCCCAAAAGAAGAATTTACTACCGATGGCAGTGCCAACTATATGTGGATGCAAACCTTTTGGAGTCACCTCAGCGACACAGGCACTGCGGGTATTGTGATGGCCAATGGCGCCATGACATCTAACACCAAAGGCGAGAAAAACGTGCGCCAATACATGGTAGACAATGGCATGATTGACGCCATCGTTCGTTTGCCAGACAAGTTGTTTTTAACCACAGGCATTCCAGCTTGCTTGTTCATCCTGAGCAAAAATCGCGATGGCCGCGATGGCGTGCACCGCGAACGTAAAAATGAAATCCTCTTCATTGACGCCAGCAAACTAGGCCGCATGGAAAGCCGCAAACTACGTGTGTTCGATCCAGCCGATATCAGCCAAATAACCGATGCGTATCACGCTTGGCGAAATGAGGCTTCGGCTTCGGACTCTGCTGAGCCGGTCGAAGTACTCAGCCTCCAACCGAACCCTGAGCGGAGCCGAAGGGTGTGTTATTCTGACCTACCCGGCTTTTGCAAATCCGCCACCCTTGCCGAAGTGCAAGCCCAAGACTACAAACTAACCCCAGGCATATATGTTGGCACCGAAGCCGAAGAAGATGACGGTATTCCGTTTGAAGAAAAAGTAAATGCTTTGGCCGACACGTTGCGCACCCAAATGGCCGAAAGCCAACGCCTCAATGCTGAAATTAAAACCCAATTGGCCAAGATTGATATTGAGCTATGAGTGCCGAAGTAGCAGGAAATAAAGATTACGTAATACTGCTAGGCAGCATTAAAGAGCGCATTCGTACCTCGCAAATTCGTGCTGCAGTAAAAGTAAACCAAGAGCTATTGGCGCTGTATTGGTTTATTGGCGAAGCTTTGAGTGCTCGCGAAGTAGAGTGGGGCAGCAAGTTCATCGATACCCTTGCGCGTGATTTGAAGATTGAATTTCCCGACATGAAAGGGTTTTCTAAGCGGAATTTAGAAGACATCCGTAGGTGGTATGTCTTTCATAATCAAAACATTGAATTTGCGCAACAAGCTGTTGCGCAATTACAAGAATCACCAGAAATTCAAATTGCGCAAGAT
>CAZWXC010000323.1:0-4036 GCA_964637935.1 uncultured Flavobacteriales bacterium
CTGGTTTTCCCAATTTAGTTCCACCAAAATGGCGAACTACCACTACAGCAACGTTTTTAAGTTCGGCACTCAAAATTTGATTTAAAATGGGCAAACCCGCAGTGCCATTAGGTTCGCCTGCATCATTGCTGCGCTCGCTGCCCAACACTGCACCATAGCAAAAGTGTCTTGCTGTTGGGTGAAGTTTTTTTAATCGTTCTATTTCTTGTTTGATGTCGGCTTCGCTTTCAGCATGAAAAGCATAGCTCAAAAACTTGCTTCCGCGTTCGCGAAAATCACCTTCACTGGGTTTTAAAATTGTATTGTATTGATCAGGATGTGTCATTTGGCGAGGTAAAGAAACCAAATTGCAGAGAATGACAACGCAATGCCGATCCAGTTTTTAAGGTTGGGTCGCTCTTTAAAAAGCGCCATGGCCATGATCGTAGAAAGCAACACAATACCGAAATTATTGATGGGAAACACCACCGAACTTTCCCAAGCGGGTAGGGCAAGTGCTGCCAACAGAAAGTAAATGCTGCCGAAATTCACCACACCCAAAAGCAGCCCGCCCAACAAGGATTTTGTTTGAACTTTTCGTTCCGTTTTCAAAATGAAATGATGCACAATAGCCGTTAAAAATGCAAAAGCAAAAACGGTAGAACTAAACACTGGAAATTCGTCCTCGGTAACGCTCCATTCTTGAAACAGATTGAGCAAGGTATCTATGATTCCACTGCCCACAAATAGCACAGCCGGCCAAATAATAGCGCCACCTTTTATGTGACCATTCGTAGTAAGAAACACTGCCGCCAAGCCGCATATAATGCCAACTATTTTAAACCAGTTTGCACCTTCATTTAGCACCGTAAGCCCAATGATTACAGGAATAATGACACTCATTTTGGTAACAACCACACCCACGGCTACGCCATTTTCTTGAGCCGTTTTAGCCATGACTCTAAAAATGGTGTAAAACAAAATTCCTAATGCTGCCGAAGGCCAAAACCAAGGCTGATTATACCAATGTGCGCTGGGCGTGAACACAATCAAACCTGTGGCTGATGCCACGGCATAATTGGTCATAATGGCGTGGCGTGAATTAATGCCAGCGCTTGAAAACCAACGAAAAATCAATAAAATAGCCGATGAAGCGAGCACGCTTAAAACGATGTAGGTCATAAGCGCGTGTAAAGCTCCAGTTTGTCTTTATCTATGAAAATGGTGTCGTTGAGTTTTCCGGTAAACCTTGGTGCGGCTAAGCCATCGCCAATGCGTAAATTGCCTGTGATGATACGGGCTTCGTCCCAAATGCCAGCTTCTATAAAGCGATGCAAAGTATTGGCGCCACCTTCAATGATCACCGATTGAATGTTTTGCTGATGCAAGTATTGCATGATCTCTAATTCGAACGTAGCAGGATCGTTTATTTTCACGAAACACACTTCTCTTTCGCAGTATTCGCGCAAAGCATTAAACACCCAAGTAGGTTGCCCATCATTGTACATGGCGCTGTCTTCGGGCACTTCCAATTGTGGATCAATCACCAAGCGCAAGGGGTTTTTTCCGGGCCAAAGGCGTGCGGTAAGACTCGGATTGTCGAGTTCTGCGGTTCGCCTTCCCACCAAAATGGCAGCTTCTTCGGTGCGCCATTTATGTACCAATGTGCTGCTTTGCTCATTGCTGATTTTAAGCGGCTTTTCATGGTCATCCGCTATTCTGATGTAGTCTAGAAAACCGTCAGCAGTTTCGGCCCATTTCAAGATAATGTAGGGTCGTTTTTGTTCATGAAAAGTGAAAAAGCGTTTATTGAGTTCGCGGCCGTCATCTTCCAAAACTCTGGTGATAACATCTATTCCAGCGGCTTGCAATCGTTCTATTCCTTTGCCATCAACAGCATGAAACGGATCGCGATTGCAGATGACTACTCGCGGAATATTGTGCTCGATAATCAAATCGGCACATGGTGGCGTTTTTCCATGATGGGCGCATGGTTCTAGGTTCACGTATAGGGTAGAGTCGGCCAAAAGCGCTTTGTTTTCAACCGAATTGATCGCGTTTACCTCTGCATGGGCTCCACCATACTGTTGGTGATATCCTTCGCCAATGATTTGGTTTTGGTATACAATTACGCTGCCTACCAGCGGATTAGGAGCCGTGTTTCCTAAACCAAGCGCGGCCATTTCTAGGCAGCGCTGCATGTAAATTTCGTGCTGATTCATCTTTGAGCGAATGTAATGAGTTAAGCTCCATTTTGGCATCTTCGCGGCATGAATCACGCGCAGTTTCGTCAATATTTTTACCAAAGCCTCACCCAGTACTATTCGCAAAGCGAACTGATGGAAATTTATCATTGGTGTGTGGAAGAATTGCATGGTTGGAACCGATCAACGGCTTATGCTCACAATGCGCAATTGCTGACAGAAACCGAGATGAATGCTTGGAATAAGGTGATTGAACGACTCAAAACGCACGAACCTGTGCAATACATTTTTGAGCATGCATATTTCAGAAACCTTGAATTGAAAGTGACACCTGCAACCTTGATTCCGAGGCCCGAAACCGAAGAATTGGTGCAATTGGTCTTGGATTTTGAAACGGAAGAAAATCTTCGAGTGATGGATATTGGGTCGGGTAGTGGCTGCATTCCGCTTTCGCTAAAACAAGAGCGACCAAGCTGGCATGTTGGTGGAATGGATATTTCTGAAGATGCGTTGGCCATTGCCATCCAAAATGCAAACACCCTGAATTTAGATGTTCGGTTTACGCTATTTGATACGCTGCAACCAGATGCTGTTTTGCCTGCCTGCGATGTAGTGGTGAGCAATCCACCTTATATTCCTCAGCATTTGCTGGAAAATATGGACCAAAACGTGAAAAAGCACGAACCGCATTTAGCGTTGTTCGTGCCAGATGAAAAGCCGTTTTTATTTTTCGAAGCCATTGCGCAACGTGCAATGAAAGCAGGAGCAAGGGCAGTTTATTTCGAAACCCATGCTACAGAAATGACAGAGTTAAAGGCATCACTTTCTGCTATTTGGAAAGGAAAAATAGCATCTCATGTTGACCTTTCAGGCAAAGAGCGTTTCTTGAGATTGAGCTAAAAAAAAGTCCCCGAAGGGACTTTAAAATTTCATTATTGTTTTATGAATTTGCCTCGACAAGCTTCAATGCATTGGTAGTTTAGAATCAGCGTATTTCCACTTAATTCGAATCCGAAAGTGGTGCAATCGTTTGAACTGATGGTAGAGTCTGTAAACGAATAAGTGCCTGCTGTAGAAGTGCCCGTTTCGGTATTTAAACGGCAAAGTTCACCATTAGATGTGATGGTGCCGTCATTGTATAAAGACACCGTTTTGTCGCTGCTTACCGGCTGAAAAGTGCCGCTTCCATCACCAGGATCTGCGAGCGTTTCAACCAGTTTGTAGGTACCATAAAGTTCACTTTCTACATCATCTTTCTTCTTACAAGAAATTACCGCTAATGCAGTCAAAATAGCTATTGTTACTGTTTTCATGGTTTTTGATTTTTGAAAGAGATGCAGGTAAGGATGAAAACCTTGCGTTGGTTGGTGCAATTTGTTTCTATGCCCTTAATTACACTCCCTGAAACAATGCATGCACTTTTTTCAGATCAGTATTGGCGTTGATTTCAAAGAAATAATCAGATTGCCATTTTTGAGTTTTTTCGGCTTGTATACTCGTTACGCTATCCCAAATTGGATAAACACGAAATGCTCGTTTTCCTTCTTTCTGGTTCGTGGAGATTATAGCCTGTTTAATCAGTACAGGTTTAGGCAAAACAAACTGACCGAGTGCATCTTCGGTACGCACGATAACTACAAAAAAATCAAATGAGTCATTTTCATGAAATGGCTCGATAATACCTTCAGCGTTTCGTTTCCAGAAGGTTACAAACTGTCCGGACTTTGTTGGAGTAATTTTAGCATTGCGACATCGCACTTTTTTGTTTTTCAACTCAAACATGCAAGCTTCGTATTCATTACTTTCTTTTTCAACCGAAAAGTTTGACAGTAATAAATCACAATTTTCGTATA
>CAZWXC010000324.1:0-4032 GCA_964637935.1 uncultured Flavobacteriales bacterium
TTTTTCAACGAATCGATAAAAGCTAAAATTGATATTTCCTAAATCGTGGTAAACTGTGCCACCTCCGCTTATTCTTCTAATGACAGGAATCTTGTTTTCGAGGCAAAAATTCAGATCCACTTCGGCCAGTGCATTTTGGTGTTTACCTACAACTACAGATTTTGGACTTCGCCAAATACGGAGCGTTTCTTCTTCAAAATGCTCAAAATACCATTCTTCAAATGCCAAGTTTTCTTCAGCAGTTGCAAAGCTGAGTGCGAGTATATTCATGTGCTTTATTTGGATAAGAAACAGATTTGTGATCTGTAAAAAGTGCAAATCAATAGAAGATTAATGAATATTAGTTGGAATTTGTCTTCTGATTCATGTTGTGATAGGTAGTTTTGAGGCAAAAGAATTTTATGGATTTCGAAGCTGTTAAGCTACTGCTTGATCAACCCAAAAATATTGTCATCACAACGCATCGTTCGCCAGATGGCGATGCTATTGGTTCATCGCTCGGCTTGTATCACATTTTAAAGGCTCATGGCCATTCGGTAGATGTGATTGTTCCAGATCAATTTCCTGGTTTTCTGAAATGGATGAATGGTTCTGATTCTATCATTGTTTATGAGTTAAGTAAAATTCGATCAAAACAAGCACTTCAAAAAGCAGATATTATTTTTTCATTAGACTACAACAATCTGAGCCGAATTGCTGATTTAGGAGCTTTGGTTGAAGAAAGTAAAGCAACCAAAATTTTGATTGATCATCATCTTGAACCTTCACCCGATTATGATTTTTCTCTAAGTGACACTTCAGCATCTTCTACAGCACAATTGATTTACACTTTTGCTGACTCAATTGGGCTAGCCAAACATATCAATCAGCCAATTGCAGAATGTTTGTATGCGGGAATTATGACTGATACAGGATCGTTTAAGTTCTCTTCAACAAGTGCACTAACACATAGAATAGTTGCTAACTTGATGGATTGCGGTTTAGTTCCTGATAAAGTGCACAATGCAATTTTTGATACGAATACTTTTTCTAGACTCAAACTTTTGGGATTCACTTTAAGTGAAAGATTTGAATATGACGCTGAACGAAAAATCAGTGTTTTGAGGCTGTCTAACGAAGATAAATTGGAATACAATTTCCAAAAAGGTGATTCGGAAGGTTTTGTGAATTATGGACTTTCTATTGACGGAAGCAAAATGGCTGTTTTTTTATCGGAAGATGAAGAAGGATACACCAAGTTTTCATTCCGTTCAAAAGGCGGTTTGGATGTGAATAAAATAGCTCGAGCACACTTTAATGGCGGTGGACATAAAAATGCAGCTGGCGGTAAGTTAGACATGCCAATAGAAGAAGCATACAAACAGTTAAGAAAAGTGATTCATGAAATGTTTAAAATCTAGCATGAAGCTGTTCACAATTATCATTAGCCTTATTCTGGCGTCTTCTTCGTGTTCAGACCAAGCCCCAGAGCAGCAAAATATGCCAAGCCAACAGCAGGTAAATCATGATTTGGAAGAATTGAATCGTCAAATGGCGCGCAATGAAGAAGCTCAGATTGACGGCTATGTGGATCGAAGAGCATGGCAAATGCAGAAAACAGGAACAGGACTGCGCTATTGGATTTATGAACAGGGTAGTGGAGCTGCTGCCAAAGAAGGCCTTTTAGCTAAAGTAGATTATTGTGTGAGTTTGCTCAATGGCGATACCATTTACACCTCTGATGAAGATGGACCTAAAGAATTTTTGATTGGACAAGATAATGTTGAGTCTGGATTGCATGAAGGCATTTTGTTTTTGCATGTGGGCGATAAAGCTCGGTTTATCTTACCATCGCATTTGGCCCATGGATTAAGTGGCGATCAAGACAAAATTCCACCTCGACACACTGTTATATACGACATTGAATTGCTTTCTTTAAGATGAGAAGACTAGGATTATTAGCATTAGTTTCATTATTGGTTTCCTGCAATTCTTCAGATTTTGAAGGATTTAAAAGATTAGAAAAATCAATTCATTCCAAATTTATCACGCTAGGCGATGATGCTATAGTGATGGATCAAGGTGGTAGAATTTCTCTCACCATGAATTTTTACAACCAATATGATAGCCTAATTGCGGTGAAAAAGTTTGATAAAATAGAATTGGAACAAACCAAAATTCCTAATTTTCTATTGCAAGTTTTCAAAACGTTACATCCGGGTGATAGTCTTCATTTTATTGGTGTCGCCAAAGATTTTCGATTGAATGGGTTTATTGGTTCGATCAATGAAAATGAATTGGATACACTTCAAATTTATGTTGGAATTAACGAAGTAATTCCTTCGAATGAATTGAAAACTTTGCGCGCTAACGAGCGAATGAAAAATGATGCTGAAATGTTAGAGCAAGCCAATTTGGCTTCGCTTCTAGATTCATTAGAGATAGATCGAGATTTGTTTGTAAATGGAATTTATTACAAAACAATAACCCGAGGTAAAGGCAAACGTGCCCAAAGTGGCGATCATGTTCGTGTAAACTACACATCGCTTTTGGTGGATGGCACTGTGGTAGACAACACTTATGATGGCCAACCTTTAGAGTATGAAATTGGAAGACCAGATCAAGTACTTGAAGGCTTTTCTGTAGGAATTGCGCTGATGCGCGAAGGCGGTGAATCGCTCATGATCATTCCTTCTCAATTGGCTTATGGTGAAAAAGGTTCTAGTTCGGGAATTGTTCCACCTTTTTCTACTATTATCTATAAGGTGAAATTGGAAAATGTAGGAATCTGATTTCTTATAGATTTGCGCTCAAACGATTTAAAACATATCATGAGAAAATTATTTCTAGTCTTTGGCATCGCGCTTACAGTAGTAGCTTGCGATAGCTCATCTTCGAGTAGCAGCGAAAATGCCGAAGAATCAACATCAGCAAATTCTGAAAATGCTGAAACTATTACATCGCCATCTGGTGTAACTATTAACATTAGACAAAGAGGAACAGGAGCCGATCTTCAACCTGGAGACATTGTTAGTGTGCACTACACTGGGTATTTAAAAGCTACTGGAGATACGTTTGACAGCAGCATCAAAAGAGGGCAACCTATTCAGTTTCCTTTAGGCACCGGTAGGGTAATTCCAGGATGGGATGAAAGTATTTTAATGCTTCCTGTTGGCACAAAGGCGCTTTTGGATATTCCAGCGGCACTTGGTTATGGAGCACAAGGCACTCCTACTATTCCTGCAAATAGTGATTTAATGTTCGAAATTGAGATTGTTGGTTCTCAGCCAGGTCCTAAGCCAATTGCTCACGAAGCATGGTCAACTGAAGGATTGAAGAAAAACACAACAAAATCAGGATTAGAATATTACATCATTGAAGAAGGAACAGGACCAATGGTTCAGCCAGGTAAAAGACTAAAAGTTCATTACTATGGTACACTTGAAGATGGAAGTGTTTTCGACAATTCTTTCGCTCGTGGCGAAGCTTTTGAGTTTGTGTACATGCAACAACCAATGATTCCAGGTTGGGATGAAGGTCTTGGATTATTAACCGAAGGCACAAAAGCTAAGCTTGTAATTCCTTACCCATTGGCTTATGGCGAAGAAGGTCGTCCTCCAGTTATTCCAGCAAAATCAACGTTGATATTTGATGTGCAAATAATGGAAGTGAAGTAATCACATTCAATTATATAATTACAAGAAAGGCTTTCTCATTAGAGAAAGCCTTTCTTGTTTTAATCTGTACTGTTAACTTTTACCGTTTTGTAGGTCAACAACCTATCATAGTCTAAACCAAGCGGTCTATGATAAACAAGTATGGCGTATTCGTTTTCAGTTTGAAAATGTGTGCCTTCAAAGGTGACAAGGTCTGGTTGAAACTCACCATCTTTTACTACAGCATACATGTAGCTGTAAAGCCCTTGTTTCAAATACATGGTATTTTCATACTGCAAGGCCACTTGGTTGTAGGTAAGTTTTGCTTCTTTTTTTATTTGCCAATCTGTCAAAGCACCAAACACATACACGTCAGCGCCAACCAACGGACTCGTTT
>CAZWXC010000325.1:0-4020 GCA_964637935.1 uncultured Flavobacteriales bacterium
CGGATTTTCCGATGGCTCCTTTTTTACTTCACGTGTTACCGCAACTTCCTTCTTTGAGGTTTTCTTACCTAATAGTTCTTCAATCCTTTCAACTTTCACGGATTGGAAAGGTTTTAAAATCTCAAGTATTCGATTAACCACTTTCAATCGCATTTCTTCTTTGAGTCCAAGAAGAATGTCATAATAGAATATTTTTCTGCTTGTGCTTTTACCTTCTCGGTTTCGTTGCTCAATAAATTGATTATAATCGGGAAAGTATGGTTCAAATTCTCTTACCGTGTTAATGAACCTTGGACCAGAATAATATGTAGCTGTGTCACCCTGATTATTTATGAGTTCAAATAGTCTGTTGTATATTTCAATCCAATTCATCGGCATATTTTTAGGCGGTGTGAGTTTGAAACCTTCTTCTTTTGTTTTTAGCTCGTTAAATTTATTGATTGTTGTCTTGCAAATTTCTTCATTCGGAAAATGTCTTGCGTAATTAACCGCTTCGGTCAGTGGTTTCCGTTTTACAATTTCTAGAATTAGAGTTTGGTAATTAGCGATTGTAAGTCGGTAAAATTTTCCGTAGTTAAGAATGTATAAAGTATCAAGATTATCTTCAATGTCTTTTCTTTGTATGGAGTAGTCTCTAACTTTTTTAAAAAACTCTTGCTCAAAAACTGTCGCAGCTTGTTGCAACATTGTGTCATTGGAAATTTCCTCTTTATGGGTGTAAAGTAAATTTAGGATGTCAGTCCATTGCTCCTTAAAAATGAGTTGATATAAGTTTTCTTGGTCTAACATTTATCTTCTTTCAATTTAATGCCTGTTCTTTTACTTAGGGTTTTGTATAACATTTTCGAAATAATCTTTCTTGCCGCTTCTCGAATATAACGCTTTTGCAGCATGAAGCGTAGGTTGTGTTAGCCGCTCATTTTTGAAACGAACGATCATTCTCATGTGCAAAGTCATACAAAACTCGACATAACGGCAACAAGTAAATTTCACATATCCATTCTTTTCTTCCTTTACTTCCCGTAAGCAACATGGCTGGCATGTAGTAAGGTTTGACATCATCAGTACGTATGTCATGTCTTACGTAATCGGCATGAATGATTTTATTTATTGCCTCTCGTGGCGAGTAAAACAGTTCTCCATCAATTATGCCCATAGGTTGAGCATCTTTAAATGCGTTTAAGTTCATGTATTTAGCGTCACCTTTTATGAGGTCGTCTAAAACTCGGGCATTAATAGCAATTTCTAAAATAAGTTTTGAAAATTCTTCCTCGAATAAATGTGGATACTCTTTAAACAAAACCGAAGATTTTAAGTCTTCCAGAAAACCTTCCTTATCTTCTAGAATTGCGCATAGTCCCATAAAAAGACTAATTAGGCGAAATAGATTCTTTCGCAGTTCATAGGTGTTTATTGCGTGATTTTCTCTTTTAGGGAGCTCCATGATTTTGTTTTTGGTACACTTTCGATACTTTGCCGCTAAAGTTCTGGCTAAACTATGTTTTAATGCAGTTTAGGTATTGTTAGCCATTGTTTTTATTCTACAACATTTTGTTTTTCAGCCATTATTCGTAAATGCGAGCAGTTCTTCTCGTACATATCTTTTTTCCTATAAATAACATTCTTTAGTTTAGGGTTTGTCTTCTCAATTATATATCTGGAAATCAACTCTAAAAAAACATTAACATCGTTTATATGCTTGTATTTGTTTGCATAGTCATAGTTAATATTTTGATTTCCACTTCCCCCGTGCGCTACGGTATTTCTACCTGTGTTATATATTATTTCTCCTAAAGATTTTGGACCTAGGTAAGGATGTGAATTCCAATACTCAACAATTTGTTTTGCCTTCTTCTTCAATTCAACCATTAGATTTAAATATTGGGTCTTTCTTCTCTTTATCAATTCCCCTGTTTTATGGTTGTAGTCAGATCCATAATCGAGAAAGTAGATTGGGATAAATCGATGCTCCATCATTTGGTTGTAATAGTATTCTATAACATCTATTAAGTCTACATTACTAGGCTGGAAAATTTGCTGATAATGATAGTTTTTCGCATACTCAACAATTCTAAACAGAAAAACACATCTAGGTAAAGGTTCAATTTGCTTTAAAGATGAATGGTAAAGGTTGAATAATTCTCTATGTTCAATGTCTGGGAAAATCGTGAACTGGGTCTTACCATGAAGCTTAAAAATTGGACTTGAAAGACTTCTGAATTCTCCTTTAGGATCGTTGAAATACTTTGTGGTGGTTAGAGTCAACAAGTCAAGAATATCGAATTGCTCATAAAGCTTTGCGAGTTTCTCATTAAATGATTTGTTCTTAGTTAACAAGAAATTGGGAGAAGCTTGAAAAAAAGAAAGAATGTTTAGAAGGTCAATTTTATCTGCGTTTTGAGATTCATCCTTGTATAAAATACTGCTTCCAAACTTTGAGTTTCCTAAGCTGATTTCTTTATAAATTATAGTCTCTTTAGGAAATCTCAAATAAAATCCTCCGCCTAAAAGTTCTTCATGTTTATAGGTTGCGAATTGATAGTTTTCAAGCTCAAAGACGGCTTGATTTGTTTCATTTAGTTGTTGATTCAATTTCTTTAGAGTCTGAATCTGAACTTTAGCTTCAAACGATAAGTCTGAATCTATTTTAAAGAGGTCTGAAAGTGTGGAATTAATGAATTCTTTAGAGTCTGCATTGTACGTTAGATTTATTTTTGTTGAGCCATCTTCTATGCTTGTAATGAGTGTCTTCAAATGTTTAGCAAGAGCTTTATAAACCATAAGTTCATTTCGAAGTATCGCCTGCTGTTTAGTAATGTCAGCAGTATGATTAAACTTATTATGCGCTTCGCGAAAAAGTTCATCAAAATTGTTGACACGAATAAAGTTCAAATAGATACCTGACTCAAATCGGTCATTAGGTAATTCGATTTGAAAATAGTCTTTATTCAGATTGTTTTTGATTCTCTGTAATTCTGCTTCCATATAATAATGGCTAATAATAGTATATACGAACTCCCCTCTTTCCCTGTCATATCAATGCTATAAACAAACAATAAACATTTACTGTCGTTTGTGAATATGCGAAATTGCTAAAACGGGCTAGCATGGTTAGTTCACCCAACAAGCTTAAACAAATTAATCCGAACAATTTATACGCAGGGGTTATTTTAATTGTCGGCTTTTGAACAAAAGGTCAACTATCCATCGTCTATGGTCCATGGACTATAGACTATGATCTATTGCCTTTGGTCTTAAGTCTTTTGTCTCACCTCACCTGTTTTAAAATCAATGAGATAAGGCTTTAGAGGAATGTCGTTTGACGTTCTAAAATTATTAGAGATCAATACTTGGTAATGTGTATTGGGTTCAAGGTTTACGCCAATGCTCCAAGAGGCATTATCGGCCGACCAAAAGCGTTGGCTTGGTTCATTTTTCGGGAAATATGCTCGACCTAACGGCCCGAGGTCTACCCCAGTGTTTTGCCCATTAAGAGGCTCAGAAAAATGAACGGTAAGTTGCTTGATACTCGGATCAACGTTTTGGCTGTTGTTTTCAAATTGCCCAACTCGGGTTACGTATGGCCGGCTGCGTTCAAAGTTTTGGTAAAGCGTATCTAATGGCGCTGAAAAGTAGTTGGTTTTTTTTACAAAATCTTCTACTTCAGCCTCGTTTGTAAAATCTAACTCGATCAAGTATTTGATGGCTTCGGCCTTATTTTCAGCTTGTTGGTAAAAATTATCGCTCATTTGATAACCAACGTAGTAGCCTAAATCTCGCACTCCAAATTCGTTTGGGTAATTGCTCCAAAACCATTTGGGTCTATTGTTAGGATAGAACATTTCTACTTCAAATTTTTCGCGCACAGCGATTGCATTTTTCTTACCAAAATCTACTGCTGGCGATGCCGATGGCGTGTTCATGGCCAAGGTAGATACAAACTCGGCCACTCCTTCTCTTATGGCAATAGACAGCAAGTTGTTTAGCTGCGGCTGCTGCTGGGTGTGCACGTATTCGTGC
>CAZWXC010000326.1:0-4014 GCA_964637935.1 uncultured Flavobacteriales bacterium
TATTCGCTTTACGACCAACGATGAATCCATACTGGTTGCGCTTCTCGCTCAACGCAGACATTTTTTCGGTGATAAGTGGCTTTACTAAAACGCTCATCTCTTATTTCTTTAAAATGTCATTAATCTTATCTAATGAACCTTCGCAAAGAAGAATAACATTAGCATTCATGATATCATAAGTGTTCAAGCCTTCAGCAGAAACAACTTTTGACTTTGGATGATTACGAGCACTCAATACTACATTGGTTTGATTGTCTGCTGTTACCAACAACGTCTTCTTACCTTGAAGTTCTAGTGAGTTCATTATCTCTACGTAACCTTTGGTTTTTGGAGCTTCGAAAGAGAAGTCTTCTAAAACACGTACGTCTTTTGTTTGAGCTTTTGCTGAAAGAGCTGATCTTCTAGCCAATTTGCTAACCTTCTTGTTAAGTTTAAAGCCGTAGTCTCTTGGTTCAGGACCAAATGCTCTACCACCACCTACAAAAACCGGAGACTTAATAGAACCAGCACGAGCTGTACCAGTACCCTTTTGTCTTTTGATTTTTCTAGTAGAGTAAGCAACTTCAGCTCTCTGCTTTGACTTGTGAGTACCTTGACGTTGATTAGCCAGGAATAACTTCACATCGAGATAGATAGTGTGGTTGTTTGGCTCAACACCAAAAACATCTTTATCAAGACTCACCTTTTTACCAGTCTCTTTTCCTTGTATGTTATATACTGCGAATTCCATTATTTCTCGATTATAACATATGAACCTTTAGTACCAGGAACAGCACCCTTAACCAAGATAACATTCTTGTCAGCAAGTACTTTTACGATCTGAAGGTTGATCATTTTAACTCTTTTACCACCCATTCTTCCAGCCATACGTGTTCCTTTAAAAACACGTGATGGAGTAGAACATGCTCCGATTGAACCTGGAGCTCTTAATCTATTGTGTTGACCGTGTGTTGCATCACCAACTCCAGCAAATCCATGGCGCTTAACAACACCTTGGAAACCTTTTCCTTTTGAAGTACCAGCAACATCTACGAATTCGCCTTCTTCAAAAATGTCAGCAAGAATTACGTCACCTAATTTGTGATCGCCATCCCACTCACGGAATTCAACAACTTTACGTTTAGCATTTGTATTAGCTTTCCCAAAGTGACCCATTTGAGCCTTGTTTGAGTGCTTCTCGCTTACATCATCGAAAGATACCTGCACTGCAGTATATCCATCTACCTCTTCTGTGCGCAACTGAGTTACCACACAAGGTCCAGCTTCAATAACAGTACAAGGAATATTCTTTCCTTCTTCTGTATATACGCTGGTCATTCCAACTTTTTTACCAATGATCCCTAACATCTCTTAAGCTTTAGAGGATTACACTTTAATTTCAACATCAACACCACTTGGAAGCTCTAGGCCCATAAGTGCATCGATTGTTTTTGATGAACTACTATAGATATCCATCAATCTTTTGTAGCTTGATAGTTGGAACTGCTCACGAGCTTTCTTATTTACGTGTGGTGATCTCAACACAGTGTAAATCTGCTTTTGTGTGGGCAGAGGAATCGGTCCGCTGACAACAGCTCCTGTCGTCTTAACCGTCTTAACGATCTTCTCGGCCGACTTGTCTACCAAGTTGTGGTCGTAAGACTTAAGTTTAATTCTGATTCGTTGCGCCATTTTATTTATATGAATATGCGATATATAAAATTATCCTTTACGTCCTTTTACCTCTGCTACTACTGCATCAGCAATGTTTCTAGGACACTCATCATAGTGTGAAAATTCCATTGAAGAAGTTGCACGACCTGAAGACATTGTTCTAAGTTGAGTTACATATCCGAACATTTCTGATAACGGAACTTTACCCTTAATTACTTTAGCACCTGCTCTGTCATCCATTCCTTCAACAACACCTCTTCTTCTGTTCAAATCACCAACTACATCACCCATGTTTTGCTCAGGAGTAACAACTTCTAGCTTCATGATTGGCTCAAGTAGAATAGGCTGACATTTAGGAAGCGCTTCCTTGAAAGCTATCTTAGCACACAATTCAAAAGAAAGTGCATCAGAGTCAACCGCGTGGAATGAACCGTCAAGTAATGTTACTTTCAAGTTATCAACGTTGTAGCCAGCAAGCACACCATTCTTCATAGCTTCTTTGAAACCTTTCTCTACAGAAGGAACAAATTCACGAGGAACGTTACCACCTTTTACAGCATTCTCGAAAATCAAACCTGGCTTCTCAGGGTCACCTGGTTCAATATTTACAACAATATCCGCGAACTTACCGCGACCACCTGATTGCTTCTTAAATACCTCTCTATGTTGAGTTGAACCTTTGATTGATTCCTTATAGTTAACTTGAGGAGCACCTTGATTTACTTCAACTTTAAACTCTCTTCTTAAACGATCAACGATGATATCTAAGTGAAGCTCACCCATACCACTCAACACAGTTTGACCAGTTTCCTCGTCAGTGTAGATAGTAAGGGTTGGATCTTCTTCTGAAAGTTTACCAAGTGCCATACCCATTTTATCAACGTCAGCTTGAGTTTTAGGCTCGATAGCTATACCGATAACTGGATCTGGAAAATCCATAGATTCTAATACGATAGGTGCATTCTCAGCACATAAAGTATCACCCGTTTTAATATCCTTAAATCCAACTAAGGCTGCAATATCACCACAGTGTAATTCTGGGATTTGATTTTGCTTGTTAGCATGCATTTGGAAAATTCTAGAAATACGCTCTTTGTTACCAGTTCTTGTGTTCAACACATAAGAACCTGCTTGAAGCATACCAGAATATGATCTAGTGAAGCACAAACGACCAACAAAAGGATCGGTTGCGATTTTGAAAGCTAACGCTGCGAAAGGCTCATCAACACTTGGCTTTCTCTTCTCTTCAGCATCAGTTTTAGGGTTAATACCAACAATTGCTTCTGTATCCATTGGAGAAGGAAGGATTTCCATCACCATGTCAAGCATTGCTTGTACGCCTTTGTTCTTGAACGCAGATCCACACATCATTGGCACTACTTTACCTGCGATTGTTGCTTCACGCAATGCATTCAAAATTTCTCTCTCTGTCAAAGACTCTGAATCTTCAAAGTACTTCTCCATTAAAGTCTCGTCAAATTCAGCAACAGCTTCCAGAAGCTCTTCTCTCAATTGACGCGCTTCATCAACAATATCATCTGGAATTGGAATCTCTTGGAAAGTCATTCCTTGATCTTCTTCGTTCCATGTAATTCCGCGGAAGTTGATCAAATCAACCACACCTAAGAATTTTTCTTCTGAACCAATGTTAAGTTGCAATGGCAAAGCATGACTACCCAACATTTCTCTTACTTGCTTGCAAACACCTAAAAAGTCTGCACCTTGACGGTCCATTTTGTTAACGAATCCAATTCTCGGAACGTTATAATTATTTGCAAGTCTCCAATTTGTTTCTGATTGTGGCTCAACACCATCAACTGCACTGAATAAGAAAACCAAACCATCAAGCACTCTCAAAGATCTGTTTACTTCAACAGTAAAATCAACGTGACCAGGAGTGTCAATAATGTTAACGTGATACAATTGATCACGATAGTTCCAGTTAAGTGTCGTTGCAGCAGAAGTAATAGTAATACCACGCTCTTGCTCCTGCTCCATCCAGTCCATGGTAGCAGCGCCATCATGAACTTCACCAATCTTGTGGCTTACACCACCATAATAAAGAATACGCTCAGTCGTAGTGGTTTTACCCGCATCAATGTGCGCAGCAATACCAATATTTCTCGTGTATTTTAAATCTCTCTTTGCCATTTTTTTTTGGATGGAATATTAGAATCTGAAGTGAGCAAAAGCCTTGTTAGCTTCAGCCATTCTGTGAGTATCTTCTTTCTTTTTGTAGGCAGCACCTTCTTCTTTCGAAGCGGCTACAATTTCATCAGCAAGCTTTATGGCCATGCTTTTTCCGTTTCTTTTCTTTGAGTAAGAAATTAACCATTTCATACCCATTGATAGTTTACGACT
>CAZWXC010000327.1:0-4014 GCA_964637935.1 uncultured Flavobacteriales bacterium
AATAGATAAAATAAACGACCTGCCTGACTCGTCAGCAAAATAACGAAGCCTATTTAGGTAGTTTCTATAAGCTTGATTCAGCATATTCTCAACTCTGAAACTGTAGCTTATGTGGTTGTTTTTAATCGGAAGTACACCCGAAATTTCGCTGTTAAGCAACACATAGCCCGAAGGAGGATTTGCATAATCAACACCCGCTGGAAAACGACTCTGAGTGCGTGCAAGCACCGAACTCAATGAAATAGTTGGACCCCAATTTTTAGCTGAAAGCTGATACGCCAAATTCACATCAAATTGATCATTCGGAATATTGAGTAACCAATTGCCCGTTTTCAATTCGCTTGCGCGAACCATTTCGCCTCGAAGTGCGATTTGAAAGCGTTTTACATCATACCGAATCGAAAAATCAACTCCTCTAAACAGCGCATCAATTGCTTGGTATTCAAAGGTTGGAAACGCACCACGAATGGTCAACGTTGCAGGTTTTTTCGGAACCAAATAAATGAATTGATCAAATCGATAAGCGTATGTTGAAACGCTAATCTGAAGCGGATTACCTCTAAGCTTTACCTCCCTAAACTGCAATTTTAAGGTTGCCGTTTGTGCGCGTTCTTCTTGCAAATCTTCATTGCCAAACTCAACTGCCGCTGCGCCATGATGCAAACCACCGCTATACAATTCATTGATAGAAGGTGGTCGCCAAGCTTGGCCAAGATTTAGCAATACGCGCATCTTTTTAGCCGCATACATCATCCCAGCGTTAAAAGACAAACCTTCAAACTGCCGATTTGGAGCAAAAAGCACATCGTTTCTATACATAAAAGCTTGTTGCCAACGCTTGTCGTATCTGGCTCCAGCCTCAAACTCAAACTTGCCTAATTGGTAATGATTTATTGCAAAAAATCCTCCTTGATAATTTCTGAAGTTTGGAATAAAAAAACGGCCAGTGTATGTATTGGCTTGGGTTTGAAACGATGTTCCTACTTCAAGTTTATACGTAGGCGAAAAACGCTGCTCATAAAGCACATCTGCTTGATAAGTAGTGATTTCATATTGCAAATCAGCTGCATTTTCGGTTTGAACAAAAATGGTTTTGTCAAACTCTTGCCTCAAATTATATTGCCTTGAAAGATTGAGGTTGAACTTGCCTGCCAGATTCGGTTTTAACCAAAATTGAGCACTCGACAATTCATGAACCACGTGTTGCTTTGGTCTTAAAATGGCATAACTAAAACTATCAGAAGCATTTACAGGAATTTCACTGCTCAGCGCATTTTGCAAATCAGTCAAATTTCCAATATGAGCATAGCTCAAAATTCCAAGATCAGTGTTGATCAAGCTATAGTGCAATTCAGCGCCATATTTGGTTTTTACGAAAGCAATACGGGCATCCACATTTCGGTTGAAAGTGCCCGTGTTTCTTAAAATATAATCTGGTGCAGATAAATCGCCACTACGACCGAGGTTGCCTTGAAAGCTATAAAACAGCGGTACAGAATCTAACAACTGACCTTGAAGTTTTGCAGCAAGCAAGCCTTTTTGACCATTTGTAGCGCCAGCCATCTGAAACCAGCCTTGCACACCTTTAAGCGTATCGAGCTTGGTTGATCTGGCTATAATGGCTCCGGCTAGCGCTTCAGGACCGTATCGCAATGCCGAAGCACCGCTCACCACTTCTAATTCGTCTGCAGTTAAAGGATCAATTTCTGGAGCATGCTCACCGCCCCATTGCTGACCTTCTATGCGCGTGCCTTGGTTCACAATCACCAATCGATTGCTATGCAAACCATGAATCACAGGTTTAGAAATATTGCCGCCCGTATTCAAAGACTGCACACCTTCTATATTTTCGAGCATCGCGGCAAGCGAACGCCCATCTGATTTAGAAAGCTGTTTTATGGCTAACACTTCTGCAGCAGCAATGTCTTGATGCGGCTTTTCGGCTTCAATTTCTACTAACTCAAGCAACTCTAAATGATGCTCTAAATTCAAATGCAAATGTGTATCGCCACTGATTTTAACCGAAATGGTATCAGTAGCACAACCCACATGGCTCAGGCGCAATAGTATGCTCCCAGCACAAACATTAGTCAGCTTAAAACCGCCATTTTCATCGGTTGTGGTTCCTGTAGCTTGTTGAATATTAAAAACATCTGCAAAAGCCAGCGGCTGGTTGTTATGCTCATCAATAACATGCCCTGTGATAGTAATTTTACAAGGATTTTGAGCAAAACTTACCGCAGCAGACAGCGTTGTCAGCAGCAATAAAATGTACTTCACGAAAGATTTTGATTACTTGATAAAAGGTAGACTAGATCTTCAAGTAAGCATGGGCGGTGCCCTTCCCAATTTTTGCGCTTTCGCGAAAGCACAATAAGTATGGATGGGATTTTGAGAATACTGAAAATGAATAGTAGCTAAAACAAGCTCAAACGCAGCTTCATTAATCTCAGTAGTAGAAAAAGTGTGATCACAAATAGGACAATCACTATTTTCGGAAAGGATTTGATCGTCTACATGTTGAACATCTGAATGATGATGGCATTCATGCCATAAATCAGCAGGTACCACCACCATCGTGGTAAGCAACAAAAGAAATATGGCAAAAATGCGTTTCAAGGCTGCGAATTTAGTCAATAGAAACTCGGATTGATCAAACCGCGAAATGCAAAAGAAACTTAACAAACCAAAACGTGGCAGCATTCGTGCAAATCACAATACACATTAAAAAACCCAATAAAATGAAAAAGCAAATAATAATGGCAGCAGCCTTTCTGATGATTTCAGTATCTGTTGCACTAGCTCAAGAAACTACGCCTAAAATGCGCGATGGAGCTCAAAGAAAAGAACACGTTGGTGAAAAGCATCAACGATTAGAAGAAATGAAAGCTGAACTGCAGCTCACCGATGAGCAAGTGGCAAAAATCAAAGAGATTCATAAGGCCAACAAATCCGAGCAAAAACCAGACAGAGAAAATATGACTGCTGACGAAAAAGCTGAATTGCGCGCGAAACATCAAGAAGAGATGAAGCAAGTGAGAGCAGTTTTAACTCCTGAGCAGCAAACTAAGTTTGATCAAATGCACGATGAGCGCAGACAGCAAAAGAAAATGAAAAAAGGTCAAGCTCACTAGAAGACCAAGGTTAACTAATAATTGAAAAATGAAGGCGGTATTTAATACCGCCTTTTTTATTTCTTTGAGCCGAAATGCAAAAACACAATCTAGAACCAGAAAATTGGGTAGAAAAGTATGGCGACATGCTACTAAACTATGCTTTGGTACGTGTGAAAGAACGAGACATGGCGAGGGATTTAGTGCAAGACACCTTTGTTACTGCACTAAAAAGCATCCCAACTTTTAGAGGAGAAATCTCAGAAAAAAACTGGCTTTATTTAGTACTGAAAACACGCATTTTAGATTATTACAAAAAGAAAAAAGAGGTATTGGAGTCTGACATGAAAAAAGATGACGAAGACGATAATTACTTCAACGACAAAGGGCATTGGTTAAAAGATAAATTACCAAACGAATGGACCACAGAGCGCATGGTTCAAAGTGAAGAGTTCATGCAAATTTTGCTGGCTTGCAAAGACAAATTGAGCGCTACGCAAGCACTTGTTTTTACCATGAAATACCTTGATGGCGAAGAAGCCGAAGACATTTGTAAGGAACTAAACATAAGTGCTTCGAACTACTGGGTAATTGTGCACCGCGCAAAATTGCAGCTTCGCCAATGCCTTGAAAAAAACTGGATGTCATGATTTCTTGCAAAGAAGCTACACTACTCATCGAAAAAAAACAAGCTGCCAAGCTTTCTCTAAAGGAGCGGTTACAACTTCGTTTTCATAATTTTATGTGCAAAGCATGTGCTCAGTATGGTATTCAAAGTGCATGGATTGATAAAGTGTTGAAAAACTTGCATACCCAAGATCAGCTTACGGCAGAAGAAAAAAATACCATTCAACAACAACTCAATCAATAAGGTTAGCAAGCAGTTAGCTATTTCCCAAGT
>CAZWXC010000328.1:0-4011 GCA_964637935.1 uncultured Flavobacteriales bacterium
AATTAAAGGGCGAGCTCCCTTCATGCAAGGCATTACTGATATTTCTCCTAGAATTGGAATTCATGTTAAATACGGATTAACTTTTGAATTCTCGAAAGATGACGAAAGCATAAAAGCGCTTGAAACAGGAGTAAACTTTGACGGTTTTATTCGAGAGATTCCCATCATGGCCCAGACTTACAATAACCGCTTTTTTCTGACACTTTATCTCTCTTACCACTTCGGAAAGCGCTCCTCGTAAGTTCCGAAAGCAGACAGAATTTAAAAAAAATACGCTTTGGGTTAGGCTAGAACATATTGTATAAGCCTAAAATTCAATCAGTTTAAATCACTGAATATACCGTATTCTAATTCGAACATTCTATCAACCCATTTGTCTTAACAAAAGGTTGAATTTTATTTAAATTGCGCCTCAGTTTATTAACCGAAAACAAACAGAACCATGATAAAAAAAGTACTTATTCCGGCAATCACCGCAGTAGTTGGAATCGCTTTAGTATCTGGCGTTTATCTTAATGGTAATTCGCAGAAAAACTATAAGCAACGTGCTGCTAAAGGCGAGCAAATACCTCATTCAATGGCGTGGGCTCGCGTAGATCTTTCTACAGGAGAATTTAATCCAGAATTAATTTTAGAAGAAAAAGCACGCCTCAAACACATGAGTCAACGCGGAGATCTAGGCATCTCCTTTTCACAACATGGACCTGATAATGTAGGTGGAAGAACTAGAGCTATATTGGAACTCTACAAGCAGCCAAGTAAACTTCTTGCAGGTAGCGTAACAGGTGGTCTTTTTGTAAGTAATAATGGCGGTGGCAATTGGAGCCCACACAACCAATTTCAAAACCTCGACTCCTCTTCAAGTATCATTTCATGCATTCATGAAGACACAGTCAACAACATCATTTATGTTGGAAGTGGTTCTTCTTTTGAAGATAGCTATGGCTCGTCATTCCCAGGTTTTGGAGTATTTAAGAGCACTGATGGTGGTGTTACCTTTTCTCACATGACTTCAACCACCCCAAACGATCGATTTACAAATAATGGCGATGCTTGGTTGTATGTAAACAGAATAAAAACAAATTCCCAAGGGCATATTTTCGCGGCCACTGATAAGAGTCTGCTTAGATCCACAGATGGAGGTGAAACTTGGGAAAATGCACTTACCATAAATGGAAGCATTCCTGAATCTGGAACCTGTGCAGATGTTGCTGTATCTGCCAATGATGTAATTCTTGCAACCATGACTAATGGGCGCGCTTACATGTCTTATGATGCTGGTGCAACTTTTACCTCTATAAGTGCGGATAAAAATCTACCTACAGCTGGTTCGAACCGAACTTGTGTAACAATTTCTCCTTCAAATCCTGATGTAATGTACATCATGTACGTTTCTCAAGATCCGAGCAACTGCTTTCAATATGTATATAAGACAACAGATGCTGGCGATACATGGACAAAAATTCTTGAAAACTTCCCTGGTTTTGACCCAATGTTGAGCGGTGGAAATAATAATTGTCAAAGCGTATATGATGCAGCAATACATGTTTCATCCGTAGACCCAAACACAATTTATATTGGTGGGATTGAAATTTGGAGATACGATGGCAACTTAACAAGAATTGCTCACGGATTTGTGGGACCATTGTTTGCTGACATTACTCCTACCTATGTTCACTCTGACGTGCATTACATCACTAGTAGCCCTAACAATCCTAACAAGATTTATGTTGGAAGCGATGGCGGTATAACAAGCTCAACCAACAACGGTAATGCTTGGCAAGGGCTGAATAAAGGCTATACCTCTACACAATTTTATGACATAGCAATTGCATCTGATGGAGATGTAATTATTGGCGGTACTCAAGACAATGGTTCATTAGCGGTATTAAACGATAATGCGAACGATCCATTAATAGCAATTCAGGTTTCGGGTGGTGACGGATTTGATTGTGCTATTTCTCAGGCTACCAGTATTTATTTCAGTACAATCTACAATGGGGCAGTTTATAGAGGTGAAGCAAATCTTCCTTCGGCTGAAATCACAGGGGAAGTTGGTACAGACTTTTATACTACTATAGAACTTTGGGAAAATGATGAGGACTTAACAAGTAAGGATTCTATTCTTTTCACTGTAGATCCTTTTGTGCAATCAATTGCTACAAGTAATGGTATCATTAGAACTTATAGTGAAACCGTGATTCCAGTGCAACCAGATGCAATTATTGATCAAAATAGTGTGTCGGTTAAATCTGGTAACCAAGAGTTGACTTTAGGAGCCGATGGAACCACCCTCGAAGGAGATGGCACTGGAACAGTGACTTTTAATAGTAATGGTTCTTTTACTATTCAAGTAACATTTGATGTTGCACCAGCAGAAAACTCAAATGTAGATGTGTCTTATGAAGTGAGCTTCGCAGCCAACAGCATTTTATATGTAGAAAGTAAGAATATGAAGTCAAATTCAAGAACCATTACAATTGAACACAGGCTTGAAAGCGACTTGAACTCAGGTGATCAAATTAAAATTCAAGATCCTGCGCAGTCGATGTTAGCTTCTGATGCATTCGGCACTTTAGTAATTTACAGAAACGTGTTAAATGCTTCTACAAATCCTTCAGGAAACGAAATCTCTATCCCAGGCATCAATAATATCAATGAATTAAAGTTCACAAAAGATGGGAACACGCTCTTTGTAGGAACGTACAGTGGTGCTGTGCATAGAATTTCAGGACTTCAAAACTTGTACACAGCTGATGATGTAGCTGATTTAGATATTGATTTAAACATCTTTTCAGGTTTAGGATCTATTGGCGGAATTGCCATAGACCCCAACGATGGCAATAGAATAGTAGTTACTGGGTTAGGATTTGGAGACAACAGAGTTCGTTATTCTTCGAATGCTTTATCTGCAAATCCAACATTTACCAACGTTCATGGGAACCTTCCTTCAATTCCAGTATACGATGCTACGTTTAATGTAAATCAACCGAACATGGTGATTATCGGAACTGAATTTGGTGTATTTGCTACCGCAGATATTACTGCAGGTTCAGGTACTACTTGGAGCAACGAAAGCGCTGAAACTGGATATGTACCTACTTACACAGTGATCCAACAAGAATTACCTTGGAATAAAGCCAAAAATAGTGGTCGTCTATATTTAGGAACTTTTGGTAAAGGATTTTATGTGTCTGATGACCTGGTTGGGATCAACGATTATATAACGCCCGTTAGCAAAGAAGCTCTTTCAGAACTTACCGTTTTCCCAAATCCTATGAAGGACAATGGAAACATAAAGTTCAAATCAAGCATCAACGGTGCTGCAGACATTACCGTGTATGACCTAAATGGCCGTATCGTTAAAAACTGGCAAGAGCGAGTGATCAATGGTGATAACCAAATTACTTTTGATACTGGAAATCTTAAAACTGGAACTTATTTTATGACTTTAGGAAATGGAAGTAGTCTTAAGACTGCCAAGTTTATGGTGATCAACTAAGAAAAAGTTTATATAACGAAAATTAAAAGGCCTCTTTTCAGAGGCCTTTTTTATTGCACTTACATTTGGAGTCAGATTTATAAGTATGAGCAGCGAGATAAGAATAGCCATTAATGGTTTTGGTAGAATTGGAAGAACCGTTACAAGGGTTTTAAAAAATACCCCAGGCATAAAACTGGTGGCTGTAAATGACCTAGCAGATAAAAGTACCCTTGCTCATCTCTTAAAGTATGATTCTGTACATGGCAGATTTGATGGCAACATTGAAGTAAGTGAGAATGGTGTCATAATAAATGAAGAAAATGTTCGATTCTTTCAAGAAAAGGAACCCAGTAATCTGCCTTGGACAGATCTGAAAATCGATATCGTAATAGAATCTACGGGTCTTTTCAAAACGAAGGATTCTGCTAGTAAACACATTAAAGCTGGCGCAAAAAAAGTCATCATATCAGCACCCGCTGAGGACGATACTAAGAGCATTGTTATTGGCGTGAATGATCACCTAATTG
>CAZWXC010000329.1:0-4010 GCA_964637935.1 uncultured Flavobacteriales bacterium
CTTGCGACTTGTCAAGTCGTAAAAACACCTCTCCCGTTAAAATGTCGTCATAAAACAAGGTTAACTTGTTTATTTTTTGTTCGATGAAGTTGACCAATTTGATGTCTGCATCGAAATGAATTGAATGAACTATTAATTGCATAATGTTTTACTTTTTGTTTCGAGGATGAGATTGACGATAAACATCTTTCAATTTTTCGAGCGAGGTATGTGTATAAACCTGCGTGGCTGCCAAGCTGCTGTGACCGAGAAGTTCTTTTATAGATTGCAAATTGGCTCCTTCATTTAATAGATGTGTCGCAAAAGTGTGTCGCAATACATGAGGACTTCTTTTGTCCATCGTTGTGACCTTCGAAAGGTAGATTTTTACAATTTTATATACAAGTGAAGCGTAAAGTTTTTTCCCTTTTTCTGTAATAAAAAACCAAGTTGACTCTATGCCCAGTTCTGCGCGATCTGCAAGGTATTGTTGTAGTGTACTTATAAGTCTATTTGAAATTGGAATAATCCGTTCCTTGTTGCGTTTGCCGAGTACTTTTATCGACTTATCACTTAATTGAACATTTGAAAATTTAAGGCTTACCAATTCGTCTCTTCGAATTCCACAGGAATAGAACATTTCTAAAATCGCTCGATCTCTTGAACCTTCGAATGTTTCTGGAAATTGAATTTCTTCAAAAAGTTGCTCTACTTGCTCCGCTCTTAAAACACTAGGAAGTCTTTGAGATTGCTTTGGCCTGGTGATACTTTTAGCGGGATTTGAATCCAGCAAACTTTCTCTAACCAAATAATCAAAATAGGATTGGATTGCACTTAATTTTCGATTTACAGATCTTGGATTGAGTCCACTCTCCACTAAATCTGCAACGAAAGAACTGATCATTCGCTTGTCTGTCTCCTTTGCATTCTGAATATCGAAGCAAAGATCCATGTGATCGGCAAACGTTCTCAAGTCATTGCGATATGCAACAATGGTGTGCTTGCTATACCTCTTTTGGATTTCGAGGTATTTTAAAAATTCATCAATAGTGCTTTTCAATGCAATTTAATATTGCCTGAAAATAAAAAATCCGCTCAAGTGAGCGGATTTCTTAATTATATATTTTGACAGAATGTTATTCTTCTGTTTTGAACATCTGATTTCTGTAGATCGCCTTAAGCTTCTGCTCTCTGTTTTCAACAGAAGGCTTAGTAAACTTTTGTCTTCTACGTAATTCTTTCATCGTACCAGTTTTTTCAAACTTCTTTTTGTACTTCTTAAGAGCCTTCTCTATAGACTCGCCTTCTTTTACAGGTATTATCAACATAGTATTATCCTCCTTATTGGGGGCGCGAATTTAGTAATGTATTTTAATCTGAACTAATTTTCTGAAAATAATTTCATTAATAGTGCTTTAAAGATGCAATCGGTGCATCAAAAGCTCCGAGTTTCTTGGCACCTTCAAGAAAATCCAATTCAATTAAAAAACTAAAAGCCTCTACCCTACCGCCAACTTTTTTAATGAGTTCGGCAGCGGCTGAAGCAGTGCCTCCAGTTGCAAGTAAATCATCATGTATGATAACATGCTGGCCAGATTCAATTTCATCTTCGTGCATTTCAATAATAGCCGAACCATATTCAAGTGCGTATTCAATTTCAACGGTGCGGTGCGGTAATTTCCCTTTTTTACGAATCACTGCAAACGCGCAATCCAGTTCTTGCGCCATGAGCATTCCGAACAAAAAACCCCTAGACTCAATTCCGGCTACTACGTCAATTTTTTTTCCCTTGAAGGGAGCCGTTAATGCCAAGGTGATCTCTCTGCAGAGTTTAGCATCTCTTAAAATGGGTGTTATATCCTTGAACTGAATTCCCGGTTTTGGAAAATCAGGGATGTTTCTAATAGCTACATCTAATTTGTTGCTTAATGTCATTCTAAAATTAAATAAGGTGCAAGGTTAAGGTAAGTTGAATCAGAAATGACTCCGCATTTTTTGATGTCTTCTAGTTTGAGGAATGGACCATGTTGAAACCTATAATTCAAAAGCGTTTTTGCTTCTTTCCATTTGATGTATGGGTGACGACCTAAACGATCTAGCTTTACTTTATTAATGTTAATGTAAGAAAAGGTAGTTGGATCAATAAAAGTAACATCGGCAATTCGGTCTATATTTTCTTCGCTCATTTTATAAATCATACTGAGTTGAGAATAATCTCTGATACCACCCAATTTTTCTCTCATACGGATAATCTCTTTTACATAGAAAGGTCCTAACCCAGGTAAGTTTACCAAACTAGCACTATCGGCTATATTGATATCCAATGGAACAATTTTCTTTTTCTTGTTTTTGTTCTCTGAAAGACTGTCGCGCTTGTAGTCTGTTTTGAACTCATTCTTTTGTTCATAAGAAGTGGTTTCCTTTTGAGGGAAAACAAGATAATCTGACAACGAATCCACCCAAGCGGTATCCATGAAATAGACTTTCAATAAATCGTCTTTAGATTTGATTTTACCACCTGCATTTACGTATTTGTTAAGCATGCTAGCGCTTCGCTCATTTAGTCCAGTTTGCACCAAAAATGCTACACTTACTTCATTTGGATCAAAAGATACCAACTCAAAGAGTGATTGGGTTGAATCTATTTCTGTAATGTCAATCTGACCGACATATTCTTGTTCAATAGCTTCGACATCAGAAATGGAAGTCTCGAAGCGCTTGATTTTTTCTAATTGTTCTTCGGTCCATTGATACTCAGCGATGGGATATATAGAAATGCCGAGCCTAAACAACACGGAGGCAAGGATCAAAAAAAGGAGCACAGATAGGCCCCTTTTTTCTCTTTTGTTATAAGTGAAATATTCTCGAACGAGTTTCTTCCAAGTCACGTTAGCTCTTATTTATATGCTTTAATAACTCCTGTTTTGAGGTCATCAAAATACTTCAAAAGATCTTTTCTTACTTCACCAGAAAGGAAATATAATCCTAAAATATTTGGGAAAGCCATTCCAAGAATCATCATATCACTAAAATCGAGCACGGCACCAAGGCTTGATGCACTGCCGATAACGATGAACAATAAGAACAACACTTTATAAGCTATCTCTGATCCTTTTGAAATTCCGAATAAGTAAGTCCAAGATTTCAAACCGTAATAAGACCACGAAATCATGGTTGAAAATGCAAAAAGTAGAATCGCAATAATAAGTACGTATTTGAACCAAGGGAAAACAGTGCTAAAAGCAGCGCTAGTAAGCTCAGCACCTGTTAAATCTGATGAGCCATCTGCAAAACCAGTGAAAATGAGCACAAGTGCTGTCATTGTGCAAACAACAACGGTATCGATAAACGGCTCTAACAAAGCAACAATTCCTTCGCTTACGGGTTCATTGGTTTTTGAAGCGGAGTGAGCAATTGAAGCCGAACCAACTCCAGCTTCGTTTGAAAAGGCTGCGCGTTGAAATCCTACAATCAAAACGCCAATCAAACCACCTTTCATTGCGCTTGGCACGAAAGCTCCTTCAAAAATTTGGGTGAAAGCAATTCCGATGTTGCCAATGTTTGAAAAGATAATTATCACAGCAAATGTTACATATAGACCAACCATGATCGGAACAATCTTATCGGTAACCTTAGCAATACTCTTGATTCCACCAATGATTACAATTCCTACAAAAACGGAAAGAACCACTCCGAAAAGGGCACCGTAATCAGCCATGAACGTAAACTCACTTGAAAGTTGAGCAAATGCTTGATTTGCCTGAAACATGTTTCCTCCACCAAACGAACCGCCAACGCAGAGGATGGCAAAAATGATAGCCAATATTTTACCAAGCCCTTTTTTGCCTTTTAACTCGAGACCTTTGCTGAGGTAATACATTGGACCACCGTACACATTGCCTTCTTCGTCAATGTGACGGTATTTTACACCTAGTGTACATTCAACAAACTTTGAAGACATTCCTAAGAGCCCAGCAAGAATCATCCAAAAAGTTGCTCCAGGACCACCCAGCGAAATGGCAACTGCTACC
>CAZWXC010000330.1:0-511 GCA_964637935.1 uncultured Flavobacteriales bacterium
CCAACTGAGCTACAACCACCATTTAGTTGTTTTGGCGCTCTAACCTCTCGAAACTTCTAGACCGATGCTTCGGGAGAGCTACAACCACCATTTTTCCTTTTTTTATCGGCCAATCTTGCGATTGCCCCATTTTCAAAAGGAGCGCAAAAATAATAGTTCTTATGAACTACAAAACAGTTCTCGAAAATTTTGAGTATAATTTTGCAGAATGGAAGATTTAGCGGAGCATGGAAAGGTAAATTTATCAGTGAAAGGCATGACCTGCAACCACTGCGCAAGCACCGTAAATGGTATAATTCAGCAGGAAGGCGGCAAAGAAATTCACGTAGATTATTTGATGGGTGAAGCAAGCTTTGATTTGAACAACCCACAAAAAATGGAACGCATCTTAAAACGCCTTGGTGATGCGGGCTACGAATCAAAAGCCGAACAAGAACAATCAGAAAACACACAAACGGGATTAAGCAGCATTGAGAAGAAATTCTTATTCACGCTGCCTTTCAGCTTAGTG
>CAZWXC010000330.1:521-4008 GCA_964637935.1 uncultured Flavobacteriales bacterium
GTGGTGCCGCATGATTGGTGGCTCAACAATATTTGGGTGCAATTCGCACTTTGTTTGCCTGTATTCGGAATGGGATTGTTTCATTTTGGAAAAAGCACTTGGGAAGGAATCAAGAGCAAAACCATCAACATGGACTTGCTGATCTTGCTAGGTTCGTCAAGTGCGTTTTTCTACAGTTTATATGGCGCAATATTTCATGGCGATAGTCCAAACATTCACCATTTCTTATTCTTCGAAACCACTTCAACCATTATTTCACTTGTTCTATTAGGATATGTAATAGAGCACCGCGCTGTGCAAAAAACGACCACTGTTTTGCGTGAGCTTTTCAAATCAAAACCCGAAAAAGCTAAAAAGCTGGTAAAAAATGGTTTGAACCAAGATTTGAAAGTGGTGAAAGCTTCTGAGTTGGCGGCAGATGACATCGTACTCATCAATGCTGGTGACCGCGTGCCTGCAGATGGTGTTATCATTCATGGCGAAGTGCAATTGGATGAAGCCATGCTGACGGGCGAATCGGAAGCCATTTTCAAAAAGAAAGGCGATCAAGTTTTTTCAGGAAGCATCTTGGTAGAAGGAAGCTGCACCGTAAAAGTGGAAAAAACAGGAAGCGAAAGCACCATTGGGCAAATCATTGACTTGATTAAACAAAGCCGAGCCGATAAGCCTGCGGTTCAAAAACTGGCCGACAAAATCAGCAGCGTTTTTGTTCCGGCTATTATTGGAATAGCAGCACTCACATTTATTATCAACTACTTTTTCGCGGAAGCGGAAATTTCTGAAGCGATACTTAGAAGTGTTGCCGTTTTGGTAATTGCGTGCCCTTGTGCCATGGGTTTAGCTACACCAACTGCCGTGAGCGTTGGTTTGGGATTGGCTGGAAAAATCGGCATCATTATTAAAAAAGCTTCTTCGTTTGAAGAGCTGAATGCCGTACAGCAATTCATTTTTGACAAAACAGGAACATTGACCGAAGGCAAACTAAAGTTAGTACTGAATGAATTGAGCGAAGGCACCGACCAAGAGGAAGTTTGGAAAATACTGAAAGCACTAGAAGAGCGCTCGTCACACCCAATTGCACAAGCGGTACTTAATGTTACCGAGCATTTATCTGTTGCAGATTTAGATCAGATAGAAGAAGTGAAAGGCAAAGGCATGCAAGCCAATTACAATGGCAAAGTCGTAAAATTTGGAACTGCAGCTTTCACTGGCAAAAACAAACCAAACGCTGATTTGTACTTGACACAGGGCGATGCTCTGATGGCCAATTTCAGCGTAAGCGACCAACTAAAACCAGAAGCAAAATCATCTATTTCTTTCATTCAAAAACTTGGGAAAAGCATCTCGATTCTGAGTGGTGATAATCAAAAGAAAACTGAAAGCGTTGCAAATGAGCTTAACGTAAAAGATTTTCATGCGCACAAACTCCCCAATGAAAAATTGGAGTTCATCCAAAAAGCTAAAAACAAAAACATTGTAGCAATGATTGGCGATGGCATCAACGATTCGCCTTCGCTGGCCGCAGCACACGTGGGCATAAGCATGGGCACCGCAAATGCCCTGGCTGCCGAAAGCGCCAAAATCGTCATTTTGGGTTCGTCAATTAAGCAAGTGGTGATGCTGTTAAAAATCAGTAAAAACGTGGTAAAAACCATTAAGCAAAACTTGTTTTGGGCGTTTGCTTACAACCTAGTTGCCATACCTTTAGCGGCAATGGGCTACCTCGATCCGATGGTTGCGGCACTATCAATGGCATTTAGTGATGTGATTGTGATTGGTAATTCACTAAGATTGCGGTTAATTCTACCGAAAAAAATCCGTTGAGATCCGCCATATTTATATCCTCGGGCATAGGAAACGCCTTAATGCTTGTGCCGCTCATGAAACACTTGTCGGCTCAAGGCAAGCTGACAGTGATTGGTGCTTCAAACTACGGTGGACACGAGATTTTTAACGGATTCGAAACCAAACTTTACGATCAATTTGTGGTGCTCGATTCATCTTTAGATTGGATTAAGCACTCGGCAAGTTTTCGCAAATCTTTCGATGCGGTTTACATCGATTACTTTGGCGCAACCCGCAAAAATCTAATGCTGGCGCATGTAATAGGAAAATCGGTCATTACGAATCACATTCCGCGAAAGCTGCCGCTCATTTTCCACAAAAAAATAAAACGGATTAAACCACTGGTAGGCATTCACGAAGGCACACAATACATGCGTTTTGTAAACGATGGCTTTACTGACAACGATTTAAACGCGTCTCTTTTTTCGCTCAAGGCGAAAAGCAATAATGCATTTGAGAACTTAAAAAAAGGCTACATCACTTTGCAGCCAGGTTGCGGTAACAATGCTGCTCCATGGAAAACTTGGAGCCTTGAAAAGTGGAAAACAGTCATCAATGAACTTGCAGAAAAAACTGACCACACTCTTGTGGTTCTGGGCGATGAAAGCGAAGTAGAACTTTCGGCATCGCTTCCGCAAAATGATAATGTCATCAACTTAATCGGCAACACAGAAATTTCTGATTTGCCGGGCATAATAGACGGAGCAAGTTTGCACATTGGCCACGACAGCGGCTTAATGCACATTGCTGGTTGCGTTAACACACCAACCATCACCGTTTGGGGCGGCTCAGACCCAGCGCTTTTTGGCTGGCAAAAAATTGATCGAGACCACCATAAAGTACTGCACAAAAAGCTGTCCTGTCATCCGTGCAATCGCTGGCTTTCGCCAAACACATCCAAGGTTGAATTGCCATCCATGTGCCCAGATTTTGCATGTCTTGACCAAGTAAGTGCCGAAATGCTGCTTAATCTTGTGTTCGAAAAACTAAAAGATTGATCCAAAAAATCATTCATACACTAGGCAGCAGAGTCATTACAATGATGCTCAACTTAGTGATGCTTTTTATCACCACGCGCTTAATGGGCGCAGAAATAAAAGGTGAAATAGGATTAATGGTTTTAAACCTAAGTGTAGCAGCCATTTTTAGTGGCCTGTTTGGCGGACCAGCATTGGTTTATCTGGCACCAAGATTCAAACAAAGCGCTTTGATTTTGATCAATTACAGCTGGTCTATTTTCATTTCTATCGCACTTACATTGGTGTTTTTCTTTTCAGAATTGCCTTTAAGTGTGGAGCCCGAGCTGTTTGCATTAATGGCCCTTTTAGAATGCTTGACTGCAGCCAACTTAATGCTGCTATTAGGTAAAGAGCAAATTAAACAGCACAATTGGGCGCAAATAGTCAAAGTGCTGAGCACCGTTTTGGTATTGATTTATCTGAACACCGAAGGAAAGCTGAGTTTTGAAAGTTTTGTGCTGGCTTACACTATTTCGCTTGGATTGAGTTTCTTGCTCACCGCTATTCTACTTCTATCAAAAAATAAAAACAACATTCCTGAAAGTTCTCTGAGTCAAATCATTTCCGCGGCATTTAAGCATGGTGCTTTAATTCAGGTGGGCAGCATAGCACAACTCTTTAAC